>CAVDFM010000042.1:0-6465 GCA_963608365.1 bacterium
GTATTATGAAGAACACGCCGTAAACGTCTATGGTAGCTATGCGCGTCTGCGTATAATGCATAAAGTCGAACGCGAACAGTCCCGCCGCAAGCAGCGCGTATTCACTTTTCTTAAACAGCCGCTTTGCAAACGCATACATTATGGGCACCATGCCTATTCCAAACAGCGCGCCCACAACGCGCCAGCCGAACGCATTCATGCCGAACACCGCTATGCCCAGCATTATGAATATCTTACCGAGCGGCGGATGAGAATTTTCGTACGGCTTTATGCCGTGCAGATGCTCGTATGCCGTGCGTGCATGGTACAGCTCGTCAAAGTACATGCCGTACATATACGTTCTGTTTTCCGGCACGGTATCCGCTTCATCAAACAGCGCCTGCGCCTCGCCCTCCGCATGCGCGGCAATAACATTTCTATCCGCATCAAGCAAAGCAATTTCATTGAACCAAACGGAGCCGCTCGTCACACTCAGCGTGATATGGCTGCCCTTCAATCCGCCGCCTATGCTCTTCCAGCGGAACATATCGCCGTTTATTTCATCATAAGCAACATAGTTGCCCTCATCATCCGTTAATGTTATGCTGCCGGTATAAAGTCCGCCGTATACCCATATGTCGTCAACGCCCGTGTCAGCGTCCAGCGTTATTTCAACCGTATCGCCACTCTTGCCCGTCCAGTAATTCTCAGGTGCAACGGTGGTGCCAAGGTTTATAAGCGCTATAACGCCGTATATCACCGTGAGCGCTATAACGAATATCCTATCCCGCTTGGTGTAGTTCAGCTTTGTATCCACAGGTTCCGGCAAAGCGGTTATTTCTTCTTTTGCCGGTTTCTTTTCGGCAAACGCCGGGCGTATCCTGCCACGGAATATGATATCAAAGCACGCAATGCTCAAATATACAAACCCCGCAAGGTTTATTATGCAGCCCGCGATCATAAGCGCGGTGTAATAACAAGGTACCTTTCATGCATATAGTGACCCAGCTCGAACAGCGCGATTATAAGATAGCCCGCGCTCAGCGCCAAACAGCCGCGGTTTCTGCCGCGCCCCTTTATATACATCAATATGCTTGCCGCAACGCTCAGCGCTATAAGCACGGCGCCAAGCTGAGCATAAGTGAATATGAACAGCACGCTGTCCGCACTTTTCCAGTTGCCGCCAAGCAGGGCCATAAGGTTGAACGCTTCCACGCTGCCGTAATTATAGCTTGTGGCCGTACCTATAAGCTTATCCAAGAACCACAGCGGCTGCTGTTCCCCTTTGAACGGCCAGGCTATTATGAAAAGCATTGCAACCGCGCCTATGACCGCGACAATGGTCTTTGCGGCCTGCTTTGCCCTACGTTCCTTTTCATCATATATGCGGCAGAAATATGCCGCCGCCAGCAGCGGCCCTACCATAAGCGCCTGCGGCTTTGTCATTATTGCCGCGCCGTAAACCACGCCGGCGAGTATTTCTTTCTTTTCATCAAACAGCCATATCGTCAAAAGCAGCATCAGCGCCAGCACCTGATCTATCTGCCCCCAGCCGCCGCTTAGGAAAGCGAACAGCGGGCTTACTGCCACAACAGCCGCCAGCACCAGCGGCAGTCTGCCCCAGCGCGCGGCATCCTTGCAGCCGTTCTTCGCAAGCTTTTTAGCCAGCCTATACACAACATAGGCCGATATAATGTCCGCCAATATGCCCGGCATTTTGGTAATGAGCGCATATGCATCGGAAGCATAGCTGAGCCCAAGCAGCTTTGCTATGCCGGACGTTATGTACAGCACATACATATATCCCGGCGGATAGTCCGCAAACATGCCGGAATTATAGAACGCGGCAAGACCGTCCTCATTCAAATGATAGCCCCACGCCATGAAGCAGTTTATGTCCGTCGGATGCCCATAAAACACAAGCGAGCATATTACGCGTACAATGAACGCAAGCACAAGTATTGCAGCAAGCTTAGCGCCGTCCCCCTTCTGCTCCGCTTCAAGCGTAAGCTGTTCGGTTTCAATAAACCTGCCGTATATTACCGCACCGAAGAAAACCGTTGCAAGCACGGCAAGCATAACGCGGCCGCTTTCGGGAAAATCGCCTTCCGTTGTTTCGTCCTCATCCGCGGCATTATCCGCCGCGCCAACCGCAGCGATTGAAAAATCAACGGCATAACCCGAATAGGACGTAAGCTTTTCCATGCTTATGTCCTTGAACCATGCTTCGCCGTTTGAAAGCGCTCCGTAGCCGCCCACGCGCACGCATACGGTAAGCTCGGTTTGATTGCTGCCTGTTTTGCCGATAAGCTCTATCGTTTGCCAATCCGTTTGGCCATACACGCCGTCGCTTGCGGCAAGCGAACCGTCTATTGATATATTCGCGCCCGCGCCGCCGTAAACATCCGCCGTTTTAACGGCGCAGCTTATCCTGTAATAGCTGTTCTTGTCTGCACTCACCGTGCGGCAAAGGCGAATGTCGTTGCCTTCATCCCCCGCCGCGCTTATGTGCACAATGCCATCCTGACTTTCAATACTTCCGTAAGCTTCGCCTTCATACCAGGCCCGTTCATGCCATTGCCCGTCCGCCCCAAAGCCGCCGGACAGCATATTTTCCCCGTCCGCAAGGCAAAGCGCGGGCAGCGCAAGCGCCAAAAGTGCCAGAATAAATGCAAAAAATCTCTTTTTCATATAATACTCCGCATAAGCTTTAAGCAGGCATACTGCTCCAATATATATGTATAGGATACCACATTTTGGCTTATACAGACATACAATATCAAAAATTCATAATATATTAACTTAGTTCAAACGAAATGCGTCTATAATGTGCTCCACTTTCAGCGTGTCAAGATCAACCTCCGCCACGTCAAAGCGAATAAAATGGTCTATCAATCCCGTATTCACGGCGTATATTTGCGCGGCCTTAATAATGTTTCGCTGCTTTGTCGCGGTAACAGCTTCGCGCCCCATGCCGTATTCGCTTCCATGGCGCGCCTTGACTTCCACGAACACGAGCGTGTCCCCGTCCATAACTATAAGGTCTATTTCGCATTTTGCCGCGCGGAAGTTGCGGTCGCGGTAAACATATCCCTTTTTAAGCAAATATTCAAGCGCGGCATATTCGCCCCGCTTGCCGCGCTCGATATTGTTCATTGCTTTTCTCCCAGAATTTTGCCAATAAAGCTCATGCGGTGTATCGGACACGGGCCGTATTTTTTCAGCGCTGCAATATGCTCCGCCGTGCCGTAGCCCTTGTTCTTTTCAAAGCCGTATTCGGGATACTTTTCAGCCATTTGGCACATATACGCATCTCTCTTAACCTTCGCTGCTATGCTTGCCGCGCCTATAAGATAGCTCAGCGCATCGCCATGAATTATGGAATGCTGCTCAGCGGGTATATCAAGCCCCTTCATGGCGTCTATAAGCACATGGCTGCAATCATGTTCCATGGCAAAATAAGCCTGCTTAAATGCCTTTTTAGTGGCATTGAGTATATTCAGTTCGTCTATTTCCTCATTTGTGCACCAGCCGTAGCCTATTGCGATCGCCTGCGCTTCTATTATGGGCGCAAGCTTAGTTCGCCTTAGTTCCGTTACCTTTTTGGAATCGTTTATGTGCTCAATAAGCGGCTCGCTCGGCAGTATTACGCAGCATGTCACAACAGGCCCCGCAAGCGGGCCGCGGCCGACTTCGTCCATTCCTGCCGGATATATACCCGCATTCCAGAATTCTCTTTCGCGTTTTGTCAGTTCAAAAAGCCTTTCCTGCTCGTTTATGCGCGCCATGTTTATCTCCCTAACGATACGTTTATCAATATTCCCTATCGGGCGATTCAAGCGTTATTTTGGCAACTTTCCCCGCGCGGAATTCGTCCAGCACAATGCGTGCCGCGCGCTCCGTATCCATCACGCCGCCCTGCAGTATGAATCCGCGTGCGCGTGCAACGGCTTCAAGCAGCTCATGCGGCGCCATGCCTTCCTCTATCTTCTTGTAGCGCTCCTTCAACTCGTTCGGACATATTGCCATAAGCTCGCCAAGCAGATCCGCTGCAAGCCTTTCCGCATCCATAATGTCGTCGTTTATGGAGCCGATATAGGCAAGGTGCTTCGCCAGCGCTTCGTTTTCAAGCTTTGGCCAAAGCAGACCCGGCGTATCCATCAATTCAAGGTATGGCGATACCTTTACCCATTGCTTGCCCTTGGTAACGCCCGGCTTATCGCCAACCTTAGCCTTGGTTTCGCCTGCGATGCGGTTTATGAACGTAGATTTGCCGACATTTGGTATGCCTACCACCATTGCACGCACGGTCTTTATAACGCCCTTCTCCTTCATCTTTGCCACTTTATCGGCAGCCGCGGCCTCTATCAGCGATACTGCCGCCTTGCGCTTTGCGCTTGAGGTGGAAACGAAAGCGATGGCGTTTATATTCTGCGCCTTGTAATACTCTATCCACTTTTTGGTCTGCTCGGCAGAGGCAAGGTCGCTTTTGTTCAGCAATATAACCCTGCTTTTCTGGGAAAACAGCGCATCAAAATCCGGATTGCGCGTGGCCAGCGGCGCGCGCGCGTCCACCAGTTCCACAACAACGTCTATCAGCTTCAGGTTTTCTTCCAGCATACGCCGCGCCTTGGCCATATGCCCGGGGTACCATTGTATCTGCATAAAAAATCTCCTGCTATAATTAAGCCCCCAGGGGCATAAAGCCTTGGGGGCTTGGTTTGATCGTTTGGGTAAACTTATTTCTCGTCTATACGCTCGACGACCTTGGCAGCCTTACCTACGCGATTGCGCAGATAGAACAGCTTGGCGCGGCGAACCTGACCATGGCGCAGCACTTCGATGCGGCCGATGCGGGGGCTGTTGTAGGGGAAGGTCCTCTCTACGCCGATACCGTAGGATATCCTGCGGACGGTGAAGGACTTGCGAATGCCGCCGCCCTGAATCTTAATAACGACGCCTTCGAAGTTCTGAAGCCTCTCGCGGGAGCCTTCTACAACCTTTACGAATACGCGGACGGTATCGCCCACTTCCAGCTTGGGCAGGTCTGTACGAAGCTGCTCCTTTTCAAGTTCCCTGATGATGTCTGCCATTTTTTGTTTCTCCTTCCTTAGACGTTCGTATAGGCCATTACACCCACATTGGACCGCCCGTTTGTCACAAAGGGCATTATAACACAGCCGCACCTGCAATGCAAGCCATTTTTTGCCCGTTTATCTTGCTTTTTCATCCTTTTTTAAGGACTGGATGAAAGCTATGTCCTTTTTATTGAGTTCAACGTGTTCCATCAGCTCCGGACGGCGCGAAAGCGTAAGCTCAATGGCCCTGTCCCGCCGCCAGCGTTCTATCAGCGCATGGTTGCCGTTCAGCAAAACCTCCGGCACTTTCATGCCGCGAAACTCCGCCGGTCGGGTATACTGCGGGTATTCGAGCAGTCCATCGGAAAACGATTCCGTCTCCGCCGATTCGCTGCTGCCCAATACGCCCGGTATGAAGCGGGCAATGCAATCTATCGCCACCATAGCGGCCAGCTCGCCGCCTGTCAGCACATAGTCGCCTATTGAGAGTTCCTCATCCATGGCGTAGTTCACACGTTCGTCTATGCCCTCGTAATGTCCGCAGAGGAAAAGCAGATGCTCCTCCTTAGCCAACTCCCGCGCTACCTCCGGCGAAAGCGTTCTGCCGCGCGGGGAAAGCAGTATCCTCCTTGCTTTATGTTCGGGGTCTACCGCGTCCAGGCATGAATAGATAGGCTGGGCGAGCATTACCATGCCCGCACCGCCGCCGAACGGATAATCGTCCGTATTATGGTGCTTATTTTCGGAATACTGCCGTATATCGCAAAGGTTGAATTCGAGTATGCCTTTCTGTGCAGCCCTGCCGAGTATGCTTGCGCCCAATACGGGCGGGAACATTTCGGTAAAGGTTGTAAGTATGTCAATCCTCAAACAGGCCAACCTCCTCAAGCACCTTGGAATCCAGCACCATGCGCCGGTTTTCAACATCGGTCGAAATTATCGCGCGCTTAAGCGCAGGCAAAAGCAGCTTCTTTTCGCCCGATATTTCATATACATCGTTCGCGCCCGTTTCAAACACGTCCGTAAGCGTGCCAAGCTCGCGCCCGGTATCGTCGCTCACCTTGCAGCCTATAAGATCCTCAACAAAGTAAGTATCCTTGGGAAGCTTCATTGCGTGCGCCCTGTCCACGCATATATACGCGCCGCGAAGCGCCTCCGCATCATCACGCGAAGCGCTGCAGGATATGCTCATATATACCGCGTCTTCCTTAACGCCGACGTCCGATACGGTTATAGGCTCCCTCACGCCGTTGCGCTCTATATAGGCTTCTTTCAGCCGTTTATAGCGCATCAGCGAATCGGACATGGGTTCAAGTTTTACTGCCCCATGAACGCCGTGAGGCCGCACAATGCGGCCTATTCTGAAAAATTCGCACAGCGCAGCCATATTAGACTGTCTCTACGATGT
>CAVDFM010000042.1:6501-8311 GCA_963608365.1 bacterium
CAGCCATATTAGACTATCTCTACGATGTATTTTTTGTTTTCCTTGACAGAGGCGGCCTTGACCACGCAGCGGATAGCCTGGGCTATGCGGCCCTGCTTGCCTATTACCTTGCCCATATCCTCTGCGGCGACGCTAAGCTCTATTATGGTAGCTTTGTCGCCTTCTTTTTCTTCAACCTTGACCTCGTCAGGCTTGTCCACTAAGCTCATCGCTATAAACTTTACCAGTTCTGACATGGACTGCCTCCCGTTCGTTTCCTCCGTCACTGTATCGCTCCGCTCTTCTTAAGCAGGCCGCGTACGGTATCGGTGGGCTGTGCGCCGTTCTTTATCCACTGCTGAGCCTTTTCGTTATCCACCTTTATCTCGGCGGGATCGGTCAGGGGATTGTAGTAACCGATTTCCTCAACGAAAGCGCCGTCGCGGGGAGCGCGGCTGTCCGCAACCACTATACGGTAGAAAGGAGCCTTCTTGGCACCCATGCGGCGAAGTCTGATCTTAAGCATTGTTGTGTCCTCCTGAAATATATGTTGTTTACACTTTTTATATCGAAAACGGCTTTACCGTAATCGTTCATTATTTAGAAGCCGAACGGGAAACGGCGTTTGCCCTTCTTGCCGCCCTTTTTACCTTTTCTGGTAAACTGGCGCATCATTTTGCGTGTGGCTTCAAACTGGTTTATAAGCCGGTTGACCTCCTGGATGGTGGTACCGCTGCCGCGCGCTATCCTGCGCCTGCGGCTGGCATTCAATATGTCCGGCTTTCTGCGCTCCTTAGGCGTCATGCTCTTTATTATCGCCTGTGTGCGCGCAACCTGCTTTTCGTCTATTTCTATGTTGCCGAGCTTTGATGCGTCCATGCCGGGTATCATGCCCATTATGTCCTGCATGGAGCCCATGCTCTTCATCTGTTCAAACTGGTCTAAGAAATCCTCCAGCGTGAACTCATCGTTTCTCAGCTTCGCTTCAAGTTCAACGGCCTTCTTTTCGTCAAAGGCGCTTTGTGCCTTTTCGATAAGGGTGAGCATATCTCCCATGCCGAGTATTCGGCTGGCCATCCTGTCCGGATGGAACGGCTCAATATCCGTAAGCTTTTCGCCCGTGCCGGAGAACTTGATGGGCTTGCCCGTAACAGCCTTAACGCTCAGCGCCGCGCCGCCCCTTGTGTCGCCGTCAAGCTTGGTAACTATAACGCCAGTAAGTTCCAGCTTTTCATTAAAAGCCTTTGCAACATTCACCGCGTCCTGACCGGTCATCGCGTCTATAGTCAGCAGTATTTCCGCCGGCTGGACCGCATCCCTTATCGCGGCGATCTCGTCCATCATGCCTTCGTCTATATGCAGCCGGCCCGCGGTGTCGATTATAACAAGGTCCTTCAGCTGCCTGCGCGCTTCCTCAACGCCGAGCTTTGCCGTCTCAACAGGGTCCGCCTGCCCACGTTCGAACACCGGAACCCCAACCTTGGAGCCAACGACCTTCAACTGGTCTATTGCCGCAGGGCGATATATATCGCACGCCACAAGCATGGGCGATTTGCCGTATTGTTTGGAAAGATAGCCCGCCAGCTTACCCGCCATAGTGGTTTTACCTGCGCCCTGAAGACCCGCAAGTAGTATCACGCTGGGGCTTTTGGAACCGAACTCTATTTTGGAACCCGTTCCGCCCATAAGTGCGGTAAGCTCTTCATTTACTATTTTTATCACCTGCTGGGCCGGCGTAAGGCTTTCCAGTACCTCTGACCCGACTGCCCTTTCAGTGACCTTATTAACAAAGTTCTTTACAACGGCAAAGTTAACGTCCGCCTCCAGCAGC
>CAVDFM010000042.1:8321-8768 GCA_963608365.1 bacterium
GCGCAAGCTTTACCTCGCGCATTGCTTCGCGCACTTCTTTTTCGCTCAGCTTGCCCTTGCCGCCAAGTTTTTTGAAAACGTTTTGCAGTTTTGAGGAAAGCCCTTCAAATGCCATTGTTTCCCTCTATCCTTTCAATAAGGGCATCCAAGCCCTTTCGCATATCTTCGTCTGCGCTGTTCTTCCGCATTTCGTTTATACTTGCTATCAGCGCCATGTCCCTTGCAAGGAAGCCAAGCTTCGCTTCGTATTGCTCAAGCTGATCCTCGCCGCGCAGTATCGCATCCCGCACGGCCTGGCGGGAAACGCCCTCTCTTTCGGCAATTTCTGCCAGCGAGCAATCCTCGTTCAGGCTCTGCTCCAGCGTTGCCCTTTGCCTATCCGTAAGCAGCGCGCCGTACCAATCCAGCAGCAGCCCGAGCCTAAGCCGCTTATCCATGCTTCAGACC
>CAVDFM010000042.1:8826-13893 GCA_963608365.1 bacterium
GTAAAGGCTTCAAGCTTTACACCTTTGCTATTATAGCAAATAATAAGGAGATGTCAAGCAATTTTTGCCCACATCTCCGTATTATATTTCCTTTTTAGTTACGCGAACATTTTTCCGCATCTATCGCCAGCACAAACATAAGCACATACAGCGCGTCATTTGGGTTTGCAACATCCAGCACATATGTATCCGTCCAGTTGAGCAGTTCCTTGGATACCGTCGCTACCATTGTGCCGTATGCGTCAACTATGGTATAGTCCCATTCAAGGAAATTTCCTTCCACATGCCAGCCGTTAAAGTCTATATTATAGCGCGGGGTGAAGAGCGAAAACTCCTTGCGTATGCTGCCGATGAAGTTATCCCCTTCATATAGTTCAAACGCGGGCAGAAACGTGAGCACCCTTTCCTTGACGGTGCCTACCTCATTGCCGTTTGGGTCGAATATCTTCAGGCAATGGCCCCACGAAAGCTGTCCCTTTACTTCATATGCCGTTTCACCCGATTCATAGTATATGTCATAACTATCGAACCAGGAGAAAAAGCGCTGTTTGAATAGCAGTTTCACTTTATATCAGCGCCTCCGCAAATGCGTCCGCATCAAACGGTCTAAGGTCGTCTATCCCTTCGCCAACGCCTATGAAGCGTACCGGCAGTCCAAGCTCGTTCTTTATGGCCACAGCCATGCCGCCCTTTGCCGTGCCGTCAAGCTTGGTTATTATAACGCCGGTAAGTCCAGTACTTTCGCCGAACGCGCGCGCCTGAATTATGGCATTCTGCCCCGTTGTTGCGTCCAGCACAAGCAGCGCCTCCACCGGCACACCCGGCAGTTCCCTGTCTAGTACGCGGCGTATCTTTTCAAGCTCACTCATAAGGTTCTTTTTATTGTGCAGCCTGCCCGCCGTGTCGCAAAGCAGCATATCCCGCTTGCGTGCCTTGAAGCTTGCCGCCGCATCAAACACCACAGCCGCAGGATCCGCGCCTTCGCCGTGCTTAACTATCTGCACACCGCTGCGCTCCGCCCAAACGGTAAGCTGCTCCGCCGCCGCCGCGCGGAAGGTGTCCGCCGCCGCCATCATTGGCTGACGGCCTTTGGAAAGATAATATGCCGAAAGCTTGCCTATGGACGTGGTTTTACCAACGCCGTTAACGCCAACTATCAGCAGCACTGCAGGCCCCTTATCCGCGGCAAATTCGCTGTCCGCCCGCATTTCGTCCGCAACTATGCGCCTAAGCTCCTGCCGCGCTTCTGTGCGGGTCTTAATGCCCTTTTCGTCAAGGCTGTCCCTCAGCGCGTCTATAAGCCTTTCGGCCGTATCCATGCCCATGTCGGCAACTATCATGGCTTCCTCAAGTTCTTCGTAGAATTCGTTATTCACGCGCTCTCCGCCCGCAAATATCGCGCCAAGCATGCCGTTTCCGGCCTTGCTCAGGCTTTTCTTCAGCTTTTCAAAAAAGCCCATCTTCTTTTCCATAGTTCCTCCTTATCCGTTGAATCTGGCGGACACCACCTTGGAGATGCCCCTTTCTTCCATCGCCACGCCGTAAAGCGCATTGCAGACCTCCATACTGCCTTTGCGGTGGGTTATCATAATAAACTGAGTATCCTTTGAATACCGCTGCACATACTGCGCCACAGTACTCACGTTCACTTCATCCAGCGCGGACTCTATTTCGTCCAGTATGCAGAACGCCGTGGGCTTCAGCTTCAATATGGCAAACAGCAGCGCAATAGCCGTCAATGCCCTTTCCCCGCCTGAAAGTAGGCTCAAAAGCTGCAATTTCTTTCCCGGCGGCTGAGCAATAATGTCTATATTGCAGTTGAGAATGTCGTTTTTGTCGCTAAGCACAAGCTCCGCCTTGCCGCCGCCGAAAAGCTCGGCAAATGTTGCAGAAAAGTTCTGCTGTATTTTTTCAAACTGCCTGCGGAACTCGTTTTCCATCGTCCGCGTCAGTTCATCTATAAGCTGGCTCAGATCGGCTTTTGCCGCGGTGAGGTCGGCATACTGCGCGCTCATCTCGTCATAACGTTCCTTAACGCTCTTGTAATCATCTATTGCGGCAATGTTAACGTCGCCCAGCGCGCGTATGGCCTTTTTCAACTCGTCTATGCGTATGTGCGACGCCGTAACGGCTATCTGCCGCCTGTACGGCAGGGCGTTGTCGTATGTAAGCTCATAATCCTCCCACATTTTATCCTGCGAGGATTTCAGCTCCATCTCCGCCCTGTTAAGGCCAAGTTCGTTTTTATGCAGCCTGTCGCCAAGTTCCTTGGCTTCTTCCGCAACGTTTTCGCGCCGCTGACGCAGTTCGTCTATTGTGTTCAGCCTGCTAGCGCGTTCTTCTTCCATTGTGTGCAGCCTATCCGTCAGCTTGTCCACCTCTTGGCGTTCTTCGCTTATGCTGCCTTCTATCTCCTTCAGTTTGCCACTCAGTTCCATGAACCTTCCCGCAAAGCCGGAAACCACGCGCCTGTCTTCCTCTATTGCCGCCGCAAGCGCTTTTTCTTCCTTTGCAAGCCTGTCATGCTCGTTTTTCATCGCCGCGGCTTCCTTTTCGCTCCTTGCCAGCGCTATGCGGCACTGCGCTTCCCGCTCCGTACATTCGGACAGCTTTGCTTTAAGCGATGAAAGCTCCTGCTGCGCGGCGCGTATATCCGCCTGCGTTGCTGTGTTGCTCTGTTCAAGCGTGGATCTATCCTCCGTCGCCGCCTTATAGCGCGCATCTATGCCGGCAATGTCGTCGTTTATCTGGCTTTCGCCTTCCTCTGCGGCGGACAACGCTTCTTCCGCTTCCGAAAGATATTTTTCTATTATGTCCAGCTTTTCCGCATGGGTGGCAATTTCAAGCTCTTTTTCATGCAGCGCATCCCCCACTTCCTCAAGCGCATCCTGTGCGCCCGAAAGCGAAGCTTCAAGCCGTGCGTATTCTTCCTCCCGCTGTGCCTTCTCCCTATCCAGAGCGGCGGTCCGCTTCGTCAGCTCTTCTATTTCGCGTTCGCGGCCTATTATGCTGAATTCGCGCTTCTGCACGCTGCCGCCCGTCATCGATCCGCCGGGGTTGACAATATCCCCCTTGAGAGTGGCAATTCGGAACGAAGCCCTTGCCTGACGGTTGATTGCAATGGCTGCGTCAAGGTCGCTCACTATTACGGTTCTGCCCAGCAGGTTTTCTATTATGCCCCTGTATTTTTCATCAAAGCTTACAAGTTCGCTTGCAACGCCTATGAATCCATTCACGCGGCAGCAGTTCAGCTCCCGCTGGTCAAGCATTCTTGGACGCATTGCGGATATCGGCAAAAACGTTGCCCTGCCGTAGCCCTTGCGTCTAAGGTGTTCTATAACCGCCTTTGCGTCGTTTTCATCCGGCGTTACTATATTTTGAAGCGCCGGACCAAGGCTCATCTCTATCGCCGTTTCATATTCGCCCGGCACGCTTATAAGCTCCGCAACAACGCCTTCTATCCTGCGCTTTAACGCAGTATCGCGTTCGCTGTCTCTAAGCAGATTTTTCACGCTCGCATAATAGCCTTCATGCGCACGTTTCATTTCTTCCAGCACTTTCAATCTGGATTTGCCCGCTTCGCTCTGCTGCTCCGCCCTGCGCGCATCCTCGCGCGCCTGCTTCAGACTTTGGTTTATGTTGTTCAGCTTTTGTATCGCGGCTTCACGCTGCTTTTTACGCTCTTCTTTTTCGCCGAGAAGCTTATTGTGCTCCGCTTCCGCCTGGGCATACTCTTCTTTCAACTCGCTTTGCTTTTCCTCGGCCCGCGCCCTATTGCGCGCCATGTTTTCCGCCTGAGCCACAAGGCTTTGCCGCATCGTTTCAAAGCGGGATATAAGTATCCTCGCATCCGCAATGCGGTTCATTGCGTCTATCAGCGCGGCCTTTTGTTCTTCTAAGCTTGCTTCCTTCTGCTCCGTCTGTGTACTGAGCTGATTCAATTCTTCCGCCGCTTGGGCTGCTTCTGTACGCTTCGCGGAAAGTTCGGCTTCGCTTTCTTCAGTCCTCTTTCGGCTTTCCTCTATCTGCCCCGTCAGTTCATCGTATCGTTTTTCGTTGTTGTCAAGCTGGTTCTGCCGCTGCTCCTTTTCGCGCATGAACGCTTCCATACGCTCGCTTAGCACCTTTGATTCGCCAGCATGGCCTTCAACGCCCGTTGTCATTTTAAGCAGTTCCGCCTGCACCTGACTTATGGACATATTCAGCGCACGCTCAAGTTCTTCTTCCTGCGCGCAGTTCGCCGCAATGGCAGCCTCTATTTCCTCTTTTTGCTTAATCTCTTCCCCGGCGGATTCTATTGCTTCTTTCAGAGTATTTATGCGTTCGTTAAGCTTATCGTATTGATAAAGGAATACGTTTATCTCTATTTCCTTCAGTTCATCGCGCAGCTTAAGATATTCTCTCGCCGCGGCGCTTTGCTCTTCCAACGGGCCTACGCGATCCTCAAGTTCTTTTATGATATCGCTTAGCCTGTCCATATTGACCTTGGTGTTTTCAAGCTTCCGCGCGGCTTCTTCCTTGCGCACGCGGAACTTCATAACGCCCGCCGCCTCTTCAAACGCGCTGCGCCTGTCCGCCGATTTTGCCGAAAGTATCTGCTCCACGCGGCCCTGGCCTATTATGGAATAGCCTTCGCGGCCAACGCCCGTGTCCCGAAAAAGCTCCGCTATATCCTTCCTTCGGCAGGAGGAACGGTTAATAAAGTATTCGCTTTCGCCGCTTCTGTATATGCGGCGCGTAACGCATACTTCGTTAAAATCGGTTGCCAGTTCATGGTCGTAGTTATCAAACGTAAGCGATACTTCGCCGTAAGAAAGCGGCTTTTTCGCTTCTGTTCCGTTGAATATAACGTCCTCCATCTTTTCGCCGCGCAGCGCCTTTGCGCTCTGCTCGCCCAGCACCCAGCGCACGGCGTCGGCAATGTTGCTTTTGCCGCTGCCGTTGGGGCCGATAATGGCCGTTATACCGTCGTCAAATACAATTTCTGTTTTACGGGCAAATGATTTAAACCCGTACATTTCCAGTTTGGTCAGCCTCAATCTTCGTTCCTTTCGGGCTGGGAAATAA
>CAVDFM010000043.1:0-8768 GCA_963608365.1 bacterium
CAAGGCGTGCGGTTTTGACGTGACATATATACCTTCCGAACATGTTGGGCTTTATGAAAAGTTTGGATATAGTTACATTAAGGACATTGTAAACTACGGCAACGGGGTGGACAGGCTGTACTTTAAGCGAATATAATGCAATGAATATAATAAAACCTTCGCAGGATTGTGCCGTGCGGAGGTTTTGTGCTTTTGATTACTTACTTATTGCCGCCGAAAAGACGGGTGAAGAAATTGCCTACGGAGGAGAAGAAGTTCTTTATGCTTTCGCCTATCTTGCTTACGGTCTGGCCGATCTTTCCGGCGTTGTCAACCGTTTTGGCTATGCCCACAAGCTTATCCTTCAGCTCGTCAGTATCCAGCTTTTCAAGGCTGCGGCAAAGGGATACAAGCTGGTTCTTCTGCGAATCGTTAAGGGAAACGTTATAGGTTTGGCAAAGCTTATCTATTTCGGCCTTAACTTCCTCGTCGGTCACGGTCTGGGTCTGGTCAAGAATTTCTTTAAGCCCGTTTACAAGCTGCGTTGCTTCCTCGCTGCCAATGTATTCGGCCAGATTGCCCGTGGTTACCAGTTCTTCAACGCCGACTGCCTTGGCGATTTCATTAAGGCTTGAGCCGGTTATGTCCTCATACGCCTTGTATATGCCCGTGAGCGCAGCCGTGCCGGATACGTCAAACGGGGCGGTAACTATCACCTTTGCGTCGGTTATGCCGGCGGTGGTGAGCGCGTTGATATACATTTCGGACGTGCACCAGTTGATGTGCTTTGTGGTTATCTGCAACCCGCTGCCGGGCTCGCCGATAACTATATATGTGCAGGAAAGCGCAACCTTGCCTATTTTCTTTTCGGGCGCGATGCCTTCAAGATAGGCGCGCTCATCGGCATTGGTGACGGTTATTTCTATTGCGTCGCCGGGTTCAATGCCAAAGTCCGCATAAACCTTGGTGCGCTCTTCCGCGTCAAGATCAGCGCCTATGGTAACGCGCGCATCGCCGGTCTCCATGGCCATTGCGCCGGCGGGCAGCATACACAGCAGCATGCATACCGCCATGGCTAAGGATAATATTTTCTTTTTCATAAACAAGTCCTCCTTTAGGTTCCCGCAAGGGAGCTAACGGATTAGATTATACCACATTTTTTAACAAGACGTATTAACAGGATGTGAAATTTGGCAATATTAAAGCCCCAATTTTTGCCATAATATGGCGCTTTAGCGCATAAAAATGCCCGCCGCGGGCTTTGCGCCTGAGACGGGCATGGTTTTTGATGATTCAGATAGCCTTACGCCTTCTTGGCATAATGCTTGCGGGTGAGTATGTAGATAGGCAGACCGATAAGGGTCACGGCTATGCTGCCCAGGGAGAGCAGGGTAGCCTTGGTGCCGCTGAGGAACAGCTGGCTTACCATAACATACAGACCGCTGATGATGGCCAGTATAGGCACAACGGGGTAAAGGGGAACCTTGTACTTGCGGTCAAGGTTCGGCTGCTTGCGGCGCAGAGTCATTACGCACGCGAAGGTAAGCGTGTAGAATATCCAGCAGGAGAACACCGCCAGGTCGGTCAGCATATCAAACTGCTGAGTGATGGAGTACAGGCAGCCAAGGAAACCGACCAGTATGATGGAATTGGTAGGAACGGAGTTCTTGTTCAGCTTGGCAAAAGCGCCGCTGAAGGGGATGGACTGAGTTTCGCCAAGGTAGTAGGCAACGCGGGAGCCGGAAAGCAGGAAGCCGTTTGCCGCACCTATAACGGAAATTATGATACCAGCCTTTACCAGCGTACCGCCGACAGGCCCGAATATCCTCATGGCAACTTCGGCCGCGGGGGACTGATAGTTCATCAGTTCATCGGCGGGGATGACCCACAGATAAGCCATGTTGATTATGAAGTAAACGGCCATTATGATGGACACGCCGCCAACGATAGCGCGGGGCAGGTCGCGGCCGGGGTTCTTCATTTCGCCGGCGATGGCGCCAACGTTGGTCCAGCCTTCAAACGCGAACAGAACCGCTATGAGCGTCTGGCCAAGTACCGCGCCGGTGCTCAGCTGCGCGCCGGTGGCGGGGTCGTTACCGACCATGGGAGTGAATATGGGATGTCCGCCTTCGCCGAGTATGAAGCCGAATACCATCAGCAGTACCAGCGGGATAAGCTTGCAGATGGTGGAAACTATCTGCACACCGGAAGCGGTCTTATTGCCAAGGGTATTGATGGCAACAAGAATGATTATAACGGCCATGCCTATGGGCAGCGCGTACTGGGAACCGACATATTCGGCCAGCTCCTGACCAACACGCACGCCGTAACCGGCAAGGAAGGCAGGGTAGAATATAACTACCTGCATCCAACCGGCAAGGAAGCCGATCTTATCGTTGTAAACTTCGCCAAGATAGGTGACCATGCCGCCGGTCTTGGGGATGAGCACTGCGACCTCGGCAAACGTAAGCGCGCCGAGAATGCTTGCTACGCCGCCGATTATCCATGCGAGCATACCCATGCCGGGTGCGCCGCCGGTGGCCTGATAGATGGCGTAAGGCTTAAAGAATACGCCTGCACCTATGACGCAGCCGACAACGATAGACATTGCGGACATTACGCCAAGGTTCTTTTTGAGTCCTTGCTTTTCCATTGTTAATGAAACCCTCTCTGTCTTTTTTAACAATCGAAATTGTTATTTTTTGCGCAAAATTTATGCGCCTTTATGACTATAGAACAAAGTTAACAAAATGTCAATGGAATTGTTGATATTATTCAAACAAATGATGATATTATGTCAAAATCATATGCTTGCTTATATTTATCTATATATGCTTAACACCGTGATATATTCATAATTATATGGTATAATCAAACCCTGAGAAGTATAAGAAAGGGCGGTAAAACGGCAATGTATGCAAGGGTGATGGTGGACGTTGCGCACAGCAATGTGGACAGGCTGTTTACATATGAAGTCCCAAGCGACCTGGCCGTGACCGCCGGGCAAAGGGTGCTTATACCGTTTGGCGGGAACAACCGCAGCATAGAAGGCTTTGTGCTTGAATTGAGCGAAAATGCGCCCGAGAATATTGGCACTATAAAGCGTATAGTTCGCGCCATGGAGCCGTATCCCGCGCTTACGGCGGAGCAGATAGAGCTTGCCAAATGGATAAGCAAAAGCTACCATTGCTTGCTTGTTGAGGCGCTGCGGCTCATGATACCGGCGCAGCTGAGGGGCGGCAGGGTTAAAGAAAAGACCGAGCGCATAGTGCGTATAAACGCAGACATAGACCCCAAGCAGGCGATTGATTCGCTGAAAAGCAGCAGCGGAGTTTCCCGTGCGCCCAAACAGAGCGAGGTGCTGGAACTATTATGCCGAATGAACACCGCTGTAAGCGTTGCGGACATAAATGCGTTCATACCCAATGCAACGGCGGCCGTAAACGCATTGATAAAGAAGGGGATACTGACGGACGATGATTTTGTCGTCTACCGCGATCCGTTCGCAAGCGTAAACATAGCGCCGAGCAAGCCGCTTGAGCTTACGGCGGATCAGCACGCAGCGCTTGAAGCGATAAATAAAAGCATAGACGACGGAGCAGGTACCAGCCTTCTGTTCGGCGTTACGGGCAGCGGAAAGACGGAAGTTTATATGCAGGCAATAAGCCATGCCCTCTCGTTAGGGGGGCAGGCGATAGTGCTTGTGCCGGAAATATCGCTTACGCCGCAGGCAATGCAGCGCTTCCGCAGCCGCTTCGGGGAGCGCGTTGCCGTGCTGCACAGCCGCCTGTCCTATGGCGAACGGTATGATGAATGGCGCAGGATACGCCTTGGCATGGTGGATGTTGTGATAGGCGCGCGCAGCGCCGTGTTCGCCCCGCTTGAAAGAGTAAAGCTGATAGTAATAGATGAAGAACACGAGCAAAGCTACCATAGCGACCATACCCCGCGTTACGGCGCGGCGGAGGTGGCGCAGAAGCGCGCTGAGCTGAGCGGAGCTGCTGTTGTGCTGGGCAGCGCAACGCCGTCCGTAGGCACGTTCAGGCGGGCGCTGAACGGACGGTACTCGCTGATAGAGCTGCCTAACCGCGTGAACAACGCCCCTTTGCCGAAGGTAAAAATAGTGGACATGCGCGCGGAATTTTTGAAGGGCAACAGCAGCGTGTTCAGCGAGGCGCTGCATGCTGAACTGAAGCGCTGCTTTGATGCAGGGGAGCAGGCAATTTTGTTCATGAACCGCCGCGGGTATTCGAAAACGTTATGAAGTGCCATTACTGCGGCCGCACGGCAAGAATACCGGCAAAATGCCCGCAGTGCGGCAAGCCGTATCTTAAATACTTCGGAGTGGGCACGCAGCAGGTGGAGGAGCAGTTAAAGGAGCAGTTTCCCGGCGTTACCGCGCTCAGGATGGATTACGATACTACGCAGGGCAAGGACGCGCATTATAAAATACTTGATAGGTTTATGCGCGGCGAAGCGCAGGCGCTGATAGGCACGCAGATGATCGCCAAGGGGCTGGATATACCAAACGTTACAACGGTCGGCGTTATTGCGGCAGATACAATGCTGCATGTACCGGATTACAGGAGCGCGGAGCGCACGTTCCAGCTGCTTACGCAGGTGGCGGGCCGCGCAGGCCGCGGGGAGCGGGAAGGCAGCGTTATTGTGCAAAGCTATACACCCGAGCACGCCGTGATAGAGCTTGCGGCCAATCAGGATTACCGGGGCTTTTATGATTATGAGATAGCGTCGCGCAGGGCGGGGCTGTTTCCGCCATTTTCGCTGTTTATAAGAATAGTGTTCACGGGAGAGAACGAGGCCGCAATAGACGACATGAACGAACGCTTTGCCGCGGAAATGAAGCAGCGCATATATGCCGCGCTTGACGCTCAGGGTGCAAGCCGGCAGGAGCTGCTTTTCATGGTGGCGTCGCCTGCACCGATGAAAAAGCGGCAGGGGTTATTCCGGTATGAAACGCTTATGAAGCTGGTACGCACAAAGCACACTGCGGCGGTTATAGACGCGATATACGCCCTGTGCGACGAACGCCGGCGCAGCGAGATGGGAAACGTGGAGATAAATCCGGCGGATATGTTCTGAGTATTGATTCTTGGGGCTTTTGCGGGTTATAATATTTTGATGCAATTATGGAGGAGAATATATGGCTAAAAGACGAATCATGACCGGCGATGCCGAATGTTTGTACAAGGTTTGCAGGAAGGTGGATAATTTTGACAAGCGTTTGGCCATTTTGCTTGACGATATGGCGGAAACTATGTACGATGCCGAAGGCGTTGGCCTTGCTGCGCCGCAGGTCGGCATACTTAAACGCGCGGTGGTTATAGACTGCGGTGATGGCCTTGTGGAACTCATAAACCCCGAAATACTGGAAACGAGCGGGGAGCAGGGCGGCTACGAAGGCTGCTTGTCCTTCCCGGGCGAAAGCGGCTATGTTGTAAGGCCCAATCATGTGCGCGTGCGCGCAATGAACCGCTTCGGTGAAGAATGCGAATATGAGGGCGAGGGACTTTTCGCCCGCGCAATACTGCACGAAACGGATCATCTCAACGGCCTTGTGTATAAGCGCCTTGTTACCGAAGCGCCCGAAGGATACGACGAAAACGAGGAAGATGAATGAAAATAGCTTTTTTAGGCACGCCTGATTTTGCTCTGCCTTCGCTGAAAATGCTGCATGAGCGCGGGGACGACGTGGTCGTGTTCACACAGCCGGACAAGCCCGTTGGGCGCAAGGCGGTAATGACCCCGCCGCCGGTAAAGAAGGCCGCATTGGAATACGGCATGAATGTTTATCAATTTGATAAGATAAAAAGCGAAGAAGGCGTTGCCGCGCTGAAGGCTGAAGCGCCTGAGCTTATGGTAACGGCAGCTTTCGGGCAGATACTCAGCCGCGAAAATCTTGCCGTGCCTAAGTATGGCTGCATAAATGTGCACGGCAGTCTGCTACCCAAATACCGCGGCGCAGCACCGATACAGTGGGCCGTGATAAACGGCGAAAAGATAACCGGCGTTACCACAATGCTTACGGATGTCGGGCTGGATACGGGCGATATCCTGCTGAAAAAAGAAACAGAAATAGGCGAAAACGAGACCGCCGGAGAATTATTCGACCGATTGGCCGAAATTGGCGCTGAACTGCTGAAGGAAACCATAGAAGCGCTCGAGCGCGGCGAGCTGAAGCCGATAAAGCAGAACGAGGCTGAGGCCACCAAGTGCGGCATGATAAAAAAGGAATACGGGCATATAGATTTCTCACGCGGGAAGGATGCTGTGCATAATCTGGTGCGCGGAATGAATCCGTGGCCTTGCGCGTATGCGATGCTTGAAGGCGAAGCGGTAAAAATATGGAAAACGCGCCATAGCGACGCGGAGCCGAGCCGCGGTGAGCCCGGGCTTATACTGCGCGCGGACAGGTTTAACGGCATACTTGTGGACTGCGGGGACGGCGTGATAGAAATACTTGAACTTCAATTCCCCGGCGCAAAGCGCATGGATGCTGCAAGCGCGGTGCTTGGGCACAAGATGGGCTTTAAGGTGTTTGAGTGAGCACGCGGCGCGTTGCGCTGAATGCGCTTTCAGACATAATCGATAACGGCGCGTATGCCAATCTGTGCCTCAAGCGGGCGGAGCAGGGGCTGAGCGAGCGGGACGCGAAATGGGTCTCCGCCGCGGTGTACTGCGCGCTGGACCATCTTATGATGATAGACAGAATAATTGCTTCCCACGCTAAAGGCAGGCTGGATAAGACCATACGCAACATACTGCGTCTTGGCGTTTGCCAGGCAAAATATATGAACGTGCCGGATAGTGCGGCATGCAACGAATCCGTGCGCCTAACCAAGGAAGTGGGCAAGGGCGCGCTTTCAGGCTACGTTAACGGCGTTATGCGCTCCGTTTGCAGGGATGCCGAACTGCCGCCGCTTCCCGATGAACCGGTTGAGCGGCTGAGCGTTGAATACAGCTGGCCCAAGTGGCTGGCGAATGAGCTCGTTGCCGATTACGGCATAGCCGAAGCTGAGGGCATAATGGCGCAGCAGACGCATGACTTCTGCACACGGGCGCAGTGGCCATATACCGCGGATGAACTTGCTTACACACTCAATGCCAAAGGCATAGGCTTTAGGCGCGGCAAAATAGATGCTAACGCATTTTGCCTTGAAACCGGCTTTAATGTTGAAAATGAGCCGCTGTTTACGGAAGGCAAAATAACCGTGCAGAGTGAAAGCGCGATGCTTGTCTGCCGCGCGGTCGAGCCTAAGGCAGGGATGAAAATACTTGATGCATGCTGTGCACCTGGCGGGAAAACGGCATATATGGCGTCGCTTGCGGAAAACGGATGTAGCATTACGGGCTTTGAGCTGCATGAGCACCGGCGCGAACTTACGCTGAATACGCTAAAAAGGCTGCATGTTGAAAACGCCGAAATAGTGCAGAAGGATGCATCGATATACGATGATGCGTACTGCGGCACATTCGACGCGGTGCTTGTGGATGCGCCGTGCTCCGGACTCGGCGTGCGGGGCAAGCCTGATGTTCGCTACGCCAAAACAAGCGGAATGATAGACGCGCTGAGCGAATTGCAGCTGAAAATACTCAATACATGTGCGCGCTATGTTAAAATCGGCGGCACGCTTGTGTATTCAACGTGCACCGTGTCAAGGCGCGAAAACATTGGCGTATGGGAGCAGTTTCTTGTCGAAAATTGCAACTATGCTCCGGGTAATATGGAAAATATATTGCCTGACGATATGCAAAGCCGCGCAGAGGGCGGGCGGATACAGCTGCTGCCGCAGCATGACGGAACGGAAGGCTTTTTTATAGCCAAATTTATACGCAGGAGATAATGATGACAGGGCTTGTTTCAATGGACACGGCGGAGCTTGAAGCGCTGCTGAAAGAATGGGGCGAACCGCGCTTCCGCGCAAAGCAGGTTTTTTCATGGCTCAGCCGCGGCGTAAAGCCCGAAAACATGACCAACCTGCCAAAGACATTAAGGAGCAGGCTGGGCGAGCTTGCATTTGACGGGGCGGAAATATACGATAAGTTCATATCTCAGAAAGACGGCACTATAAAATATCTGTTTTCGTTGAGCGACGGAAACATTGTTGAAGGCGTGCTTATGCGTTACCATTACGGCAACACGCTTTGCATATCCACGCAGGTCGGCTGCCGCATGGGCTGCGCGTTCTGTGCATCCACGCTTGAAGGCTGCATAAGGAACCTTACTCCGGGAGAGATGCTCTCGTTCGTTGCGCTTGCCAATGCCGATGTTCCCGCGGAGGAAGGCAGGGACAGGAGCGTGACGAACATAGTGCTCATGGGCAGCGGCGAACCGCTTGATAATTACGATAATACGGTCAAATTCCTAAAGCTTGTTTCTTCGCCTGACGGCATGGGCATAAGCCCAAGGAATATTTCGCTTTCGAGCTGCGGCCTTGTGCCAAGGATAGATACTTTGCCGCAGGATGCGCCGCATGTTACGCTTTCGGTATCGCTCCATGCGCCAAATGACGAAATACGCAATAAACTGATGCCTATAAATAAGGTGTATCCGATAGCCGAGGTACTTGGCGCTGCACGGCGATATGCCCAAACAACGGGACGCCGCGTTGTGTTTGAATACGCGCTGGTAAAAGGGCTTAACGATTCGCAGGCGAATGCCAACGAATTGGCGGCCCGCCTTAGGGGAATGACATGCCATGTGAACCTTATTCCGCTTAATCCCGTAAAGGAGCGCAACCTTTTAGGCACCAGCCGAAAGGAAGCGGAAG
>CAVDFM010000043.1:8778-13846 GCA_963608365.1 bacterium
CTTGAGGATAGGGGAATATCCGCAACCGTAAGGCGTGAAATGGGAACCGATATAGACGGCGCCTGCGGCCAGCTTAGGCGGCGCGTGCTTATGCAAAGGGAGGAGCAACAATGAAATATGCTGCAAAGACCATTACCGGTATAAGAAAGCAAAATCAGGACGCCGTTTTTATACCCGAAAAAGGCATGCTTGCCATTGCAGCCGTTGCTGACGGAATGGGCGGCCATAATGCGGGCGACATTGCAAGCGCGCTCGCAATAAAAACGCTGGTGGAGAATATGCATAAAAACGCGCCCGGGTCCATTCGGGAGCGGCTTATAAACGCGGTAAATAAGGCCAATTCAGCCGTGTATGAACTATCCTTCAGCAATGAAGGATACCGCGGCATGGGAACAACGCTTGTGGCCGCGGTGCTGGAAGAAAAGCGCTTTATCGCGGCAAATGTGGGCGACAGCAGGCTTTATCATTATGATGGGCTGCATCTTAAGCAAATAACGGAAGATCATTCATATGTTGCCCAGCTTGCGGCGCTTGGCTATATCACGCGGGAGGAAGCCGCGCGCCATCCTCAGCGCAACATTATAACCCGCGCCGTGGGTACGCGCCCCGTTGAGCGGGTGGACCTGTTTGAATGCGCGTGGGAAAAGGGAGATAAGCTGCTCATATGCACGGATGGGCTTTACGGCGAACTGAGCGAAAGCGACCTGGCGGAGGCACTCGGCCAACCGGCCGATGAATTACAATCGGCGTGCGATGCGCTTGTCGAACGCGCGCTGAACGCTGGCAGTCGGGACAATATAAGCGCCGTAATAATATATAATGACGGGGAGAATGCCGAATGATAGGAAGAGTGATTTCCGGAAGGTATACGGTAGAATCCCTTATAGGTTCCGGCGGAATGGCGAACGTGTACAAGGCGCATGATAACATGCTCAATCGCACGGTCGCGCTCAAAGTATTAAAGGAAGAACATCGCGGGGACATGGAGTTCGTGCGCCGCTTTGAACGTGAAGCGCGCGCCGTGCTCAGCCTTTCGCATGAAAATATTGTCCGCTCCTATGCCGTCGGCGAGGATGGGGACGTAAGCTATATAGTGCTGGAATACGTTGAAGGCAGCACGCTGAAAGAATTGATAAAGAGCGACGGCCCAATGTCGCCCAAGGTTGCCGTCAACATAACGTGTCAGGTGCTCGATGCGCTGTCCCATGCGCACCAGAAGGGCATAATACACCGCGACGTTAAGCCGCAGAACGTTATAATCACCCCGCGCGGCAGGGCGAAGCTGACTGACTTCGGCATAGCGAGGGACGTTGCGGCAACCACGCGCACGTTTGCCGGGTCAAACGTGGTTATGGGGTCGGTACATTATATTTCGCCGGAGCAGGCGAGGGGCGAGGACGTCACCGCAGCGTCGGACATTTATTCGTGCGCAATAATGCTTTATGAAATGCTTACGGGGCAGGTGCCGTTCGGCGGGGATAATTCCGTGGCTATCGCTCTTAAGCATTTGCAGGAGGATATAACGCCACCGTCCGAGTTGAATCCGAAGGTTCCTCGCGCGCTGAGCGACGTTGTGGTAAAGGCCGCCAGCAAGGAGCCGAGCCAGCGCTATCCTTCCGCAAGGCAGATGAAGTACGATCTTCTTAGGGCGCTGCGCGAACCGCACGGCAAGTTTGCCCGCATATACGATCATGATGAGCACGGCAAATACCGCATGAATCACGGCGTGATGAACATTGTGGTAATGCTCATTGTGGTGCTTGGGCTTTTCACGGCGTTGTTCTTCATTGCAAGGTCCGTGCGTGACGATAAGGGCTTAACCGCAGCCACGGAATATATAATACCTACCGTTACCAACAAAAAGCTTGAGGAAGCCATAGGCATAGCGCAGCTCAGGGGCTTTGAGATAACCGTTGACGAATATAAGCCGAGCGATATAGACGAAGGCACCGTGCTGGAGCAGTCACCCGCCGCTGGAACAAACGCCAAGCAGGGCGACACAATAAGCGTTACCGTAAGCTCCGGCAGCGATTATGTTACCGTGCCGGACCTTACTGGAAGGACGCTGCAGGATGCTACCGACCTTGTGTGGGGCATGGATCTTCAGCTTGGCGTGCCGCAGTATGTTACGAGCGATCTGCCGTATGGTCAAATAGTAAGGCAGGAGCCTGTTGCTGGTACGAGCACGTTCGCCGGTGATAAAATAGAAATATGGATAAGCGGTACGCCCGGCAAAGCTACGCAGATGCCTAACGTTATGGAACTTGACCTCAGCAAAGCGATAGAGCTGCTCAGGGAAGAGGGCTTCAATCAAATACGCATACGCACCGTGCAGCCCGGCAACCAGATAGCGGCGGAAGAATCGGTCGTTGCGCAGAATCCGTCCCCAGGCATATCCGTTGCGGCGGACGCGGCTGTTGAGCTGAGCGTTTGCCGGTCGCAGCTTGGCAATTATGCGGCGGATGTTGCGTTTAATTTGGATATTGCGGCAGGACCCGGCGCCGTAACGGTAACCGCAAAGCTTGAAGATGGGCTTGAGTTAGTGATATACGAAACCACACTGCCTGTGGGTTCGCAGCAGAGCGTTTCCTTTACCGCGTATTTGCAGAAGGGCGGCCAATACGAATGCACCGTGTATGTGGACGGCGTTGTCGTAAGGAGCGGGCAGATAGGCTTTGAATACAGGAGATAATGCATGACTGATACAGGGCTGATACTAAAGGGCGTAGGCGGCTTCTATACCGTGCTAAGCGATAACGGCACGGAAATAGTATGCCGCGCACGCGGAAGGTTCAGAAAGGACGGCATAACGCCCGTGGTGGGCGACAGAGTTGAATATATTGAGGACGGCGAAGGCCGCTCGGTCAGCAAAATATTGCCGCGGCGCAATATATTCATTCGACCTGCCGTAGCCAATTTGGATAAGCTTATAATAGTTGCCTCGCTTTCCGCGCCGAAGCCAGACCTTATGCTGATGGACAAGCTTATTATACGCTGCGAAAAGCATAATGTTGAGCCGGTGATAGTGCTGAACAAATGCGATCAGGCGGATGCGGACGCGGCGGAGGATATCCGCGCGCAGTACGCACCGGCGGGATATACCATCATTACCGCATCGGCTGCCAAAGGGGACGGCGTGGACGCCATAAAGGCCGAAATAGCGGGGAATATATGCTGCTTCGCCGGGCAGAGCGCCGTGGGTAAATCATCGCTTATAAACGCCATTGTGCCGGAACTTGCGCTTGAAACCGGAGGGCTGTCCAGAAAAACGGACAGGGGGCGGCATACCACGCGCCATGCGCAGCTTTGGCATGTGTGCGGCGGTGCGGTGCTGGATACGCCAGGGTTCAGCTTGCTTGAAGCGGACGAGATGGAGCCGGAGGAGCTTTGCGAATGCTACCGCGAAATGCGCGGCAAACGCATAGGCTGCCGTTTTGGCGAATGCCTGCACCGCAGCGAGCCGGACTGCGCAGTAAAGCCGCTTATAGGCACGGCGCTGTCGCCGGAGCGATATGAAAGATACCTTATAATACTTGATGAATTGATAGAAAAGAGGAAACACAAATATGATTAAGATCGCCCCAAGCCTGCTCTCAGCCGATTTTGCAAACATGGGAGAAGCCACAAGAAAGCTTGGCGAATGGAACGCAGACCTTGTGCATTTCGATGTGATGGACGGCACGTTTGTACCCACGATAACGTTTGGGCCGGCCATGTGCGCCGCCATACGCCCGTATACCGAGCTGCCGATAGATGTTCACATAATGGTGGAGCATCCGGAAACGTATATTGACCAGTTTGCCAAGGCGGGCGCGGACTACCTTACGTTCCATGCAGAGGCCGGTGCCCATGCGCACAGAACTCTTCAGGCTATACGCCGCGCGGGCATGAAAGCCGGCGTTGCAATTAACCCCGGTACGCCAGTAGAGATGGTGCAGTATCTTTTGTCCATATGCGATTTGGTGCTGGTTATGAGCGTTAATCCGGGCGCTGGTGGGCAGAGCTTTATCGCGGAAGTTCTGCCGAAAATAGAGTGGCTTAAAAAGCAGCGTGAAGAACATGGCTATACGTATGAAATTGAGATAGACGGCGGCATAAATGCGGATACTGCAAAGCTTGCCGCTAAGGCGGGCGCGGACATACTGGTATCCGGCAGCAGCGTGTTCAAAGCAAGCGACCCTAAAGACATGATAGGGCGGATGCACGGGGCCGAAAACTGACTTTTTGAAAAAATTTTATTAGGCGGCGTGGGGATAAAATGGCATTTGTCCCCATGCGCGCAAAAATAATGCTTGCAATAAGTCGGCTTTTATGTATAATAATATGTGCGTCAAGCGAACGGGGTTATAGCTCAGCTGGTCAGAGCGCTACGTTGACATCGTAGAGGTCGTTGGTTCGATCCCAACTAATCCCACCATAATAATCCTGCGGTGTGCGTAAGTTCCTGTGTATAAACCCACAGAGTAACTACGGGAGCGCAATTGCCGAGGCGGATGTCGGGCCGGCATGACCGGATGGCAGTAAACCAACAGAGCGCACCCACCTGCCGAGAGGCGGGTGTTATATAGGGAGCGACGGCATCTTGGGATTATCAAGCTTCAATGCGGAATTGTGTAATGGTAGCACCTACGACTCTGACTCGTATTGTCTAGGTTCGAATCCTAGTTCCGCAGCCAAAACCTCGTACTGGTGTACGGGGTTTTATGTTATCTGTTAGTTCTACATCATACGATAAGAGAAGTCAAGTTGATTATTAGATGCTTCAATGCGCGCAATTAGATTATTGGCTGAATGAAATCATATGTGCATAGTGTTCGGATTACCCGTAAAGGAGCTTTTGGGTACTACGAAAATTGGATAGTAAAATGAACATCGCTATGCCGCTTTTTTCGTGCAAATCCGGCAGAATTGCCAAAAACAGGCTAAATTTAAGCAATTCTTTACTTGTATACATGTATGTACGCACTATGATGGCCATAAGCAATAGTTTTGGCTGTAAAGAAAATAAGACGAATACGATAACTCATATAGAATATGACTTGCTTTTATTAACGAAATTGATATAATA
>CAVDFM010000044.1:0-13310 GCA_963608365.1 bacterium
TTACAACCCCTCAGTCACGGCTAACGCCGTGCCAGCTCCCCGTTCGGGGCGCCTTATAGTGCTCCTCACACCCTCTCACGCTCACACGCCGATAGGCGTATTTCACATGGCGCAGCCATATTTCACATTGCGAGAGCAATATTTCACCCTGCGTAAGCAGGATTTCACTGCATGCGTCAGCATGCTTAGTGACGCAGAATTTATCGTCACCCCATCGTCACCCTTATCGTCACCCCAAAAAATCCAGCTATTTAGAGCTTTTTCGGCATTGGGTGACGCAGGTGACGCAAAAGTGCGTATAGCCGTTAGAGCAGCTTAACCACACTATATAAAAGGCTCCCCTTTACGGGGAGCTGTCGAACGGAGTGAGACTGAGGGGTTGCGGTAAGCACAAACAAAAACAGGGACGCATAGCGTCCCCATATCCTTACAATCTCTCACGCTCACACGCCGTCAGGCGTATTTCACATGGCGCAGCCATATTTCACATTGCGATAGCAATATTTCACCCTGCGTAAGCAGGATTTCACTACGGGCGTAAGCCCGTCACCGTCGGTATATGCCAAATCTCCTCCGCGTATTCCTTCAGCGCGCGGTCAGAAGAGAACTTGCCCGCGCCTGCGGTATTCATAAGGCACTTGCGGCCGAAGGCCGTGCGGTCGCGGTAGTCGCGGTTGGCGCGCAGCTTCGCCTCCATGTAGGAGGGCATATCGAGCAGCAGATAGTATTGGTCGGGCGCGTGCCATGCCGCGCCGTACAGCAGCGAATCGTAAAGCTCCTTGAAGCCGCCCATGCAGCCGTCCGCAAACGTGCCGTTCACCAGCGTGTCCAGCGCGCGCTTTATGCGGGGGTTGGATTCATATATGCCCTTTGGGTCGTAGGAGGCGCGTATTTTGGCAATGTCCTCCACCGTTGCGCCGAATATATAGTTGTTCTCAAGCCCTGCCTGCTCGGCAATTTCTATGTTCGCCCCGTCGTATGTGCCCAGCGTTACCGCGCCGTTTAGCATCAGCTTCATGTTGCCCGTGCCGCTGGCCTCCGTTCCGGCGGGGGATATTTGCTCCGATATATCCGCCGCGGGGATTATCATTTCCGCATAGGAGCAGTTGTAGTTCTGCACGAACACAACGCGCATAACGTCCTTCATGGCGGGGTCTGAATTGACCATGTTGGCTATCTCGTTTATGAACTTTATAACGTTCTTCGCCCGTATGTAGCCCGGCGCGGCCTTTGCGCCGAATATGAACGCCGTGGGGGTGAAATCCGTAAGCGTGCCGTCCTTTATGGAATAATATATATCCAGTATGGAGAACGCGTTCATAAGCTGCCGCTTGTATTCATGCAGCCGCTTCACCTGCACGTCGTAAACAAAGTCCGTGGGCAGCAGCACGCCTTCCTTTTCGCTTATCATGGAAGAAAGCCTGCGCTTATTCTTGGCCTTTATCTCGTTGAAGCGGGCGATTGTGTCGCCGTCTATATGCTCCTTCAGCTTGCTTATCTGGCTAAGGTCGGCAATGAAGCCGTCGGAGCCTATCTTTTCGGCAATGAGCGCCGTGTATTCGGGGTTGCACAGGCCAAGGAACCGCCGCGGGGTTATGCCGTTGGTCTTATTCAGGAAGCGTTCGGGATAGAGCGCGTACCAGTCGCGGAACAAATCGTTTTTCAGTATGTCCGTATGTATCTTGGCAACGCCGTTTACCGCGCTTGAAACATAAACCGCCAGGCGGGCCATGTGTATGGTGCCGTTGTCTATTATCTGCATGCGGCTGCGCATTTCGTCGCTTGCGCCGCGGGCGCGCAGCTCGTCGTTCAGCCGGTCGTTTATGCGGTAAATTATGCCCGTCAGCTCCGGCACAACGCTTGAGAACAGCCCCTCGTCCCAGCGTTCCAGCGCCTCGCTCATAACGGTATGGTTGGTGTAGTTGAATGTTTTGCGCGCGGTTTCAAACGCCGCGTTGAAGTCCATGCCTTCAAGCATCATAAGCCTTATCAGCTCCGGTATGCTCACCACGGGGTGCGTATCGTTAAGCTGAATGGAGCAGTGCGAAGCAAACATGCTCATGTCCGTGCCGCGGGTGCGCTTATAGCGGCGCACAATGTCCTGCAAGCTGGCGCTTGAAAGGAAATACTGCTGCTTGAGCCTTAGCCGCTTGCCCGCGTATGTGCTGTCGTTTGGGTACAGCACGCGGGTGATGTCCTCCACCATGTTCTTTTCCCGCACGGCAAGCGCGTATTCCTGCTCGTTGAACAGATTGAAGTCAAATTCCTCTATCGGTTCGCTCTGCCACAGGCGCAGCGTGCCGCTGTGCGCCGTATCGTAGCCGAAAATGGGCATGTCGTACGGCACGGCAAGCACCTTCTGGTCCGCAAATTCAACTGTAACGGTCTTGTCGTCCCTGCGCTTGCTCCATGGATCGCCGTATTTGAGCCAGTCGTCCGCCTTCTCCACCTGGAACCCGTCAACGAATGTCTGCTTAAACAGGCCGAATTTATATCTCAGCCCGTAGCCTTCAAGCGGTATGCCCAGCGTGGCCGCGCTGTCCAAATAGCATGCGGCAAGCCTGCCGAGTCCGCCGTTGCCGAGCGCCGCATCGTCAATTTCCTCCATTGCGGAAATGTCCGCTCCCCTTTCGCGGAGGAGGCTGCGCATTTCGTCCAGTATCCCCAAATTGTAAAGGTTTGAGAACACAGACCTGCCCATCAAATATTCCGCGCTGAAATAATATGCCCTGCGCACGCGTTCATGCGCGCGGCGGCTTTCGCGGCAGTCCTTCGCGGTAACGGCCATAACGGCCTCCGCCAGCGCGTTATGCAGCTGCACCGTTGAAGCTTCGTGCAGCTCTATCTGATAATCCGCACTGAGGCGTTCCTCCATGCGTTTTACTATCTCGTTGCAATCAATACGGCTCATAGTCCCTCCGTTTTGATAAAAATTATATCAGCGTATATCATACCACAAAGCGACATATGCCGCAAATGTTTTCGCATGGCCTTGACTAAGGGGCGGGTTTACAGGATAATAATGGTAAGTATTTTTCTTGGAGGATACATGCCCATGAACGCGCCCACAGCAGCCGTAAGCGAAGCGTTTTGCGAACTTGTGCGCACATATAACGCCTGCATGCAGAAAACGCTGAGCAAATACGGCCTTTACCCCGGCCAGCCGCAGGTGCTTTTTGCCATAAACCGGCTGGGCGCACCCACGCAGATTGAGCTTGCTTCAAAGCTTGGTGTTACAAAGGCCAGCGCGGGCGTATCGCTGCGCAGGCTTGAGGCGGCGGGCTTCGTTAAGCGCGTGCGGGACAAGAACGATACCCGCTGCGTAAGGATACGGCTTACCCAGAAGGGCGCGGATTACGCCCGCTGGTGCGATATCGACTTCGAAATGATATACACCACCATGATGGAAACATTCTCCGCAGAGGAGCGGGACGAGGCGCTGAGCGTGCTGAACGAAATGAACAAAAGCCTTACCGGCTTGAAGGAACGGCTGGACGGATAGACATAAGCGGGCAATTTTGCCCGTTTTTCACAATTATTTCATATCATATTTAATAGCGGTGTTGACAAAACTGTATAAAGGTAGTACATTATATGTGAAATCATACTGCATTGGTAGGAATTGAGGTGACGCGGTAATGTTCTTCTCCACAAAAGGGCGCTATGGGCTGAAGGCCATGGTAGACCTTGCCATTGAATACGGCAACGGCCCCGTAAGCGCGCTGAGCCTTGCGCAAAGGCAGGACATAAGCACGTCCTATCTTGAGCAAATGATAAGCCAGCTTAAAAAAGCGGGGCTTATAATAGGCTCCCGCGGGGCATACGGCGGCTATGAGCTCAGCCGCGCGCCGGAGGATATATATGTGGGCACTGTGCTAAGGGTGCTTGAAGGGGACACGGATTTGGTAAGCTGCGTAGGCACGGAAAACGCCGCCTGCAGCAATGCGTGCAGCTGCTCCGCCCGCCCGCTTTGGCTAAAGCTTCAGGGCCGCATAAACGAGGTGCTGTTTTCCACCACCCTTGCGGACATGGCGGAGGATTACAAAACCCAGCTTGAGCGCTGCGGCAAGGGAGATGAATACCACATTCCCATGGTGCGCAGGCCCGCGCCGAAAGGCTCCTACACCAAGCGCAGAACAATAAATATGGATAAATTTTATTCAGATCAGGAGACAGAGGACAAATGAGAAAGGTTTATCTTGACAATGCGGCCACAACGGCCCTTTCCCCCAAGGTGCTTGAAAAGATGATGCCGTACCTTACGGACACATACGGCAACGCATCAAGCCCGCACTCCTTCGGTCAGGTCGCACGCATAGGCGTTGAGCATGCGCGCGAGCAGGTGGCCCGCGCCATAAATGCCGACCCGAGCGAAATAGTATTCACCGGCTGCGGCACCGAAAGCGACAATACCGTGCTTTTCGGCGTTGCGGAAAGATATGCCAAGAAGGGCGACCATATAATCACCACCAACGTGGAGCATCACGCAATACTGCACAGCTGCGCCGCGCTTGAGAAAAAGGGCATAAAGGTGACCTACCTGCCCGTTGATAAGGACGGCCTTGTTACTCCCGAGCAGGTGCGCGACGCCATTACCGACAAAACCATTCTTGTAAGCGTAATGTTTGCCAATAACGAAGTGGGTACCATAATGCCCATTCCGGAAATTGCCGCCGTGTGCCACGAAAAGGGCGTGCTGTTCCATACCGACGCCGTGCAGGCCGCGGGCCATGTTCCCATTGATGTTAAGGCCATGGGCATAGATATGCTCTCCATCTCCGGCCATAAGTTCCACGGCCCCAAGGGCGTTGGCGTGCTGTATGAGCGCAAGGGAATCCGCCTGCCCAGCTATATAATCGGCGGCGAGCAGGAAAAGGGCCGCCGCGCGGGTACCGAGAACGTTGCCGGTATAGTCGGCCTTGGCGAGGCGCTTGAGCTTGCCGTTACCAACATGCCCGAAACCTCCGCCCGCATGACAAGGCTGCGCGACAGGCTGATAGAGGGCATAGAGGCCACAATTCCCGAAGTTAAGCTGAACGGGCACAGGACTAAGCGCCTGCCCAACAACGTGAACTTCTCCATTAAATATATCGAAGGCGAAAGCATACTGCTCATGCTGGACATGGCGGGCATAGCGGCCTCCAGCGGCTCCGCCTGCACCAGCGGCAGCCTTGACCCGTCCCATGTGCTGCTGGCGCTTGGCCTTACGCACGAGGTTGCGCACGGTTCCGTCAGATTGACGCTGGGCGACGACACCACCGATGAAGATATTGATTACGTGCTTGAAACGCTGCCCAAGGTGGCGCACAGGCTCAGGGCGATGAGTCCCATCAGCCCCATAGACTAAAATAAGCAAAAACGGAAGGAGAAAATATAGATATGTATACCGAAAAGGTTCTGGACCATTTTGAGCATCCCCGCAACGTGGGCGCGCTGGATGACGCGAACGGCGTAGGCATGGTTGGCAACGCCAAGTGCGGCGACATAATGCAGATGTTCCTCAAAGTAAATGACGACGGCATCATAGAAGACGTGGGCTTCAAAACCTTCGGCTGCGGCGCGGCCATAGCCACCAGCTCCATGGCTACGGAGCTGATAAAGGGCAAAAGCATAGAAGAAGCGCTCCAGCTTTCAAATTCCGCCGTTGTGGAGGCGCTGGAAGGTCTGCCCCCGCAGAAGATACACTGTTCCGTGCTTGCCGAAGAAGCCGTCCGCGCGGCCATAGCGGACTACTACCGCAAGAAGGGCATGGAAGACAAGGCCAAGGAAGTTGAAAACACCAAATGCTCCTGCGAGCATGAAGAGCCGCACGAGCACTGAAAGCCATAAGTACCGAAAACTCCCCCTGCGGGGGAGTTTTTTGTTGTTGTTAACCGAAAGCCGGAGGGGTTGCAACGGGGTTTCGCTTTGTATCGTCAACCCCTCAGTCAAACCTTCGGTTTGCCAGCTCCCCGGACGGGGAGCCTTTTAGCGCATAGCAAAAGCATATGTATAAAAAAGCAGCAATCTTATAGGTGCCGGGGTGCAATTCCCCAGTCAGCTTAAGACTGCTGCTTCTAATGATATTATACGCAAACTCGGTTCAAAAAGTCAATCCGTCCGCGCAAATTTCACTTTTTCACTCCCCCGCTATTCTCCAGCCCTCGGCCTGTTCGCGGATATGGGTGAAGCGGCTGTAAATGCCGTTGAGCTGCATAAGCTGGGCGTGAGTGCCGGCCTCGGCAATGGTGCCGTCGTCCACCACCAGTATTTGGTCGGCGTTTTCTATCGTGGCAAGGCGATGCGCTATGGTGATTATTGTCTTGCCGCGCGTCAGCTCCGATATCGCCTGCTGAATAAGATGCTCGTTTTCGGGGTCTATGCTGGCCGTGGCTTCGTCAAGTATTATCACCGGCGCGTTCTTCAATATCGCGCGGGCTATCGAAATGCGCTGCTTTTCGCCGCCGGAAAGCGTTCCGCCGCCTTCGCCCACAACCGTGTCGTACCCGTTCGGCAGGGCCATGATAAAGTCATGGCAGCGCGCCTTCTTCGCCGCGGCTATCATTTCCTCTTCCGTGGCGTCCGGCTTGCCGAAAAGTATGTTTGCGCGTATTGTATCGTTGAACAGATACACGTTCTGGAACACCATTGAAATATTGCTCAGCAAGCTGTCGCAGGTAAATTCCCTCAGGTCATGTCCGCCCATCGATATTGAACCGGACTGCGGGTCATAAAAGCGCGCAATAAGGCTGCATATGGTGGTTTTGCCGCTGCCGGACGGGCCGACTATCGCGGTCGATGTTTTTTCGGGGATAGTGAAGCTCACGTTTTTCAGCACACGGCGCGAATCGTAGCCGAAGTTCACGTTTTTGAACTCTATATCGTAATGCTCAAGCTTTACGTCCTTGCCGTCCGCGTCAATGAGGTTTTCGCCGCGCAGCGCGTCAAGCTGATCCATGGCGTCGTCTATCACGCCCAGCGTATGCGCGCTGTCGCTTATGGGTTCAAGGCTTGCAAATATGCTGAAGGAGAAGAATACGAACATCAGCATCATGGAAAAATCCATCTCCCCGCGCAGGCATTGCAGCGCGGACGCAAGCGCAAGGCCGACGCTGCCGCATTTTAGCGCAAGCAGATGCAGCGCATTGCCCGGCAGGTATCCCCATTCTATCTTTATGTGTATCTTTTTGCTGTCGTCTATGGCCTTTGTAACGGATTCCATGGCCGCACCGCTCTTGCCGAAAGACTTTACCACGGCAAGTCCGCGCGCGTATTCTATCACCGCGCCGGTCATGTCCTTATTGGCCTGAGCCTCCACGGGGGCGTTCACGCGGCTGTAATGCGATATCATCAGCATGCACAGAAGCGACAGCGCGGCCGCAGCAAGCGCGATAAGCGCCGTTACGGGGCTGCACACGGCAAGGCACACGAATATAACGATAAAATTCAGATAGCCGCCCACAAAGTTATCTATCATGCGGATGCCCATGTTTTCAAGCGTGGAAAGGCCAGTGGTAATGGAGCTTAATATATTGCCGGTGCTGACCTGCTGAAAATAGCCGAGCGACACGCGCTTCAGCGCATCGCCTATGGCAAGGCGGTCGCGCGCCGTAAGCTGATAGCTTATGGGTTCCTGCAGCCTTGCGCGGAAATAATCGAACAGGAAGCGGAAGAACACCAGCACAATCTGTATCACTATGCATTTCCATATCCATGAAGTATCAAACGCCGTGCCGTTCTTCTGCGTCTCTATCAGCAGCCCCACGGTATATGCCGCCAGGCCCAGCGGAAGCGCCGCGAATATGTGGGAAAAGAACGTCATCACAAAGCCCGCGTAAAGCCTGCCCTTAAATTCGCCGCACCAATCAATTATGCGTTTTACCGTTTTGAACATATATCACGCCTCCTTTGCCGCGGTGGATACCGCCCAGTTCTTCGCGCCTATGTGCGCGCGCCACATTTCCTGATACAGCGGGCAGCTTGCAAGCAGCTCTTCCTGCGTGCCCTGCGCTTTTATCCTGCCGTTCTTCAGCACAACTATGTTGTCCGCGTTCTTTATGGTGGAAAGCCTGTGCGCTATCACCAGCAGCGTTTTACCCTTGGTCAGGGCGGCTATGCTGCGCTGTATTTTATCCTCGTTTTCAGGATCGGTAAACGCGGTCGCTTCATCAAGTATAACTATCGGCGCGTTTTTCAGCATCATGCGCGCTATTGCTATGCGCTGCTTTTCGCCGCCGGAAAGGCGCTTGCCTGCTTCGCCCGCGCTCGTGTTATAACCATCGGGAAGCTTGGCTATGAATTCTTCGCATTGCGCGGCGCGTGCAGCCGCCTTCACTTCCTCGTCGCTCGCATTCGGATTGCCAAGGCGAATATTTTCAAGCAGGGAGCAGCGGAACAGGAAATTATCCTGCGTTACAAAGCTCACATATTCAGACAGCTGACTCAGCGGCATATCCTTCACGTTTATCCCGCCTATCGTTATTTTGCCGGAGTTCACGTCCCAGAAACGGGCAATAAGCTTTGCCACTGTTGACTTTCCCCCGCCGGACGGGCCAACAAGCGCCGTAAAGCTGCCTTCCGGCATTGCAAGGTCAATGCCGTGCAGAACCTCGTCCTTATCGTCTCCCGTATAGGAAAAATGCACGTTTTCAAGCTTAACGTCCGTGTGCTTCACGTCCGCGCGCTTTTCAGGTTCACTCAGTTCGCTCATTTCAAGGAACTCCTCAAGCCCCTCCACCGTGAACTTCACCTGGCGCATATTTTCGGAAAATACCTCAAGCTTCGCAAGCGAGCCCACCATGGATATTGAAAGCATCACGGCAAGCGCCGCCTCCGCCGCGCTTATGCTGCCGCCGTTTGCCAACGCAAGCGCCACGGGCAGCGTGCCTATAAGCGTGGACGGGAACAGTGCGAAGCTTAGCTTCATGGTTGCAAAGGTTGAAGCGAGCCACTTTACTACAAAGGTTCTGAAATCGTTTATGGCAGCGGCGTATTTTTCGTAGCTCACGCCCGCGCGGCCAAACGCCTTTATAACCTCTATGCCCTCGATATATTCAACTATCGTGCTGTTCATATAGTTGGCGGAGCGGTCGTATTTGTCAAAATTCTCGCCGCTTATTTTGAACGTAAGCCCCATGCTTATGAAGGACAGCGGGAACGTGACCAGCGACGCAAGCGCCAGCCGCCAATCTATGCACGCAAGCGCGATTATGCTTACTATCGGCAGCACAACGTGCCCCGCGCCTTCGGGTATCATGTGCGCAAGGGGCGGTTCAAGGTTTTCTATCTTGTCGACCATCATGTTCTTAATTTCGCCTATGGTATGGTTTTCCACGTTGCCGAGCGGCGCATGGAGGAACCTGTCTGCAAGGCGAAGGCGAAGCCCCTCAAGAATTGTATACGCCATGGCGTGCGATGTGCCCGTGGACAGCGTAAACAGCGCTATTTTTACCGCGTATGCCGCAAGCGCCAAAAGGCACCATTTTATTATAAGAGCCGCCGTTGCGCCCTGCGCCACGAACAGGCATATGATTTTATACATGCAGTAAAACGGCACAAGCCCCATCATAACGCTGAGTACCGACAGCACTACCGACAGCGCCATTTTGCCCTTTTCGCCCTCAGCATAGGCAAAAAGCGCGTTAAGCCAACTTTTCTTCTTCGTTTCCATTCAGCACCCTCTTTTCTGTATATGCTTTGGTTAGTCCACTCTAACCGATATGTAAAAATTATAGAGCATCACTGCCCCATAATTTTCAGCCAGCCCGCCGTATAAAAGTCGCCAAGCTCCTCCATGTAGCGCTGCGCATCCTCAAACGGCATATCATGAATGATTATTTCGCAATATGCGTTCATCATTCCCGTAACAAGCATGTGCTCAAGCCGCCGGTCTATATCCGGCACCTCTTTACCCATAGACCTAAGCACGCCGCAGTATCGCTCCGTTGCCGCAACCTCCAGCGACACCAGTTCGTCTATCATGCCCGCATACGGCGTACCTTCGGCACATTCCAATATCAAACGGAACTGCGGCCGCCGCGCGTCCATATAGCCAAGCAATTCGCGCATACAGTTTTTGCCAACGTCCCCCATGCAGGCTACCTGCTCGCGCGGATCAAGCGACTCAAAATGGAACACAGCCGCGCGGTATGTGTCCAGCACATGGCGATACGGTTCGTCCACCAGCGCAGCGAAAAGCGCCTCTTTGCTGCCGTAATAGCCATACAGCGCGCCCGTGGTTACCCCCGCGGTTTTCACAATGTTCCTCAGCGACGCCGAACGGTAGCCCTTTTCAAGGAACTCCGCCCTTGCCGCCGCGTGTATACGCTCCAGCGTGGAATTGTTATGCTCCGCCATGCGTCCCTCCCATATAACAGCGTTATATTACGGTGTTATATTATATACGCTCCGCCGCGCCTGTCAAGCAGCAATTTTATTATTTTATGCGCCGCAATCGGGCAATACCTATTGAAAAGCGAGATAATGCGTGATAAAATGCATCCATGCAGTTAGAGTTGATTAACTGTATTATATTTGGCATTGCAGTTAGACTAGTCTAACTGCAATGCGCATTATATGCATAATACCGCAAAGGGGTAACGATATGTCAAAAAAAGCAACGGAGTTCCAGAAGAAGGAAATGAGCCGCATGTATCGCGGCACGGAGATATTCAAGCCACTCAACACGGGCTGGATAGACGAAAACGTGGCGTGCGTGCGCGAATGGGTGGCGAATATATTCTTTTACCGCAAAGGCAGCACCACCATAATGATAGACGCCGGCTATAATTACGACAGGCTTGAGGAAAAGATGAAGTGGCTGGGCATAGACCCCGCCGACATCCGCCATATACTCATAACCCATCAGGATACGGACCATGTGGGCGCAGTTGAAGCGGACAGCCCCGGCCTATTCAAAAAAGCCACGCTGTACATTGGCGAAACCGAAAACCGCTACCTTACCGGAGAGGTGCGCCGCAAGGTAATATACCATATGTATAAGCTGCCTCAGGTAACTATAAACAACAAAAAGGTGCTGCTGAAGGACGGCGAAAAGCTGAACATAGACGGCATAAATGTAGAATGCTTCCTTGTTCCCGGACACACATGGGGACATATGGTGTATCTTATAGACGGCAAATACCTTTTCACTGGCGACACAATATGGTTCGGCGCGGACGGCGGATACAGCTTCATTTCCGCATTGGCGGAAGATAACAAGCTTGCCGTGCGCTCGCTTGCTGAGCTTGAAGCAAAGCTTGCCGCGCGCGGCATTCATCCCATGTTCATAACGGGCCACACGGGCTGGACGGATAACTTTGCGTTCGCATTCGCGCATAAGGACAAGCTTTGTTCCCCGTTCAAAAAGCGCGTGCATGACCCAAGCGCCCCATATGACGCATACGACGAATCCGACGACACTGAAGAAAACGCAAAACGCGGCCTGTTAAAGGGCGTAGGAGGCGATTACAAAGCATGAAAGACAGCGAACTGAAATTTGACCGCAGCTGCCACGTGCTTTATTCAAAGCCGTGCAAAAAGCTGATACTCGCAAAGATAGCGCTGCACTATCCCGAAAGTGAACGCGAGGCAGTCTGGGAACGCATACAGCGGCAGTATGTTGATTATCTTGCCGACTGGCGCACAGACCTTGGCGGTAAGGAAAACTTCCATAACGGCGCGGGCGGCACATATGACTGCATCGCCATAATGAGCTACTACACCGTGTGCAAAGCCGTCACCTCCTTCCGTGAGATTGAGGAAATTGAGGAAGAGTTGGTTCTGCCGTCTTTCCGCAAGCTGAAATTCGTGGACTGCAATAAGCCCTTCTGGCGGAAGCTCATGTACAAGGCTTTCACAAGGGCGAAGGCAGGCTGCGACCGCTGGCACGACTACGAGATGCATGTCGCGCCCTATGATAAGAACAAGCCCATCTATTATGAATTCACGGCCTGCCCCGCGGCGGAGTTTGCGAAAAAGCATGGGCTTACGGAAATAATGCCGGCCCTTTGCAATGTGGATTATGTGTCCATGGAGCTTATCCATGCGCGGCTTATACGCAAAACCACCTGCTCAAACGGCTGCAAGTGCGACTATACCATCTGCGGCGATAAGGATGAATATGCAAAGGAGCATCCCGAGTACCGCGATGAAGCGGGATACAGAAGAAATAAATAACAGTTTTCAGAAACGAGGGACATAAATATGAGGATATTGGTATTCGGCGCAGGCGTGCTTGGCTGCAACCTGGCAAACGATCTGTTCCGCGCCGGAAAAGACGTTACGCTGCTTGCGCGCGGAAAATGGGCCGAGGAAATTCAAAAGAACGGGCTTAGGATAAAGAATAAGTTTTCCCCCCGCATGTCCGTAAGCCATGTTCCGGTGATAACGGAACTTAAAGCGGACGATACATACGACGTTATATTTGTCGTAACGCGCTATACGCAGCTTGATTCCGTAACGGATACGCTGCGGGCGAACAAAACAAAGAATATAGTATTCGTCGGTAACAACGTGAGCGCAAGGGCGCTTGCCGCCTCTCTGCCCGACAAAAACGTGCTCTTTGCCTTCGCGCTTTCCGCAGGGCACAGGGAAAGCGACCATGTGGCATCCATCGACCTAAAGAAGATAACCATAGGTCAGCTTGCGGGCGAACCGTCAAACGAGCAGCTTATAGGGCAGATATTTGACAGCATGAAGTATAAGGTCGTATATGAGCCGAACATGGGGGATTATCTACTGTGCCACGCCGCATTCGTGCTGCCCGCCGCCTTTGCGTGCTACAAAACGGACGGCGATTTGAAAAAGCTGAAGGGCAACACGGCGTATTTCAACCGCATGATAGACGCCAACATAGAAGGCTACCGCGCCATAAAGAACGCGGGGCATGAAATACTGCCGAAGGACGATAAGGACTTCGAAAGCGAAGCATACCGCAAGACCTGCATGCGCTTCTTCAAGCTTATGTGCGCAACAAGCCTGGGCAAAATATGCGCATCCGACCACGCCATGAACGCCATTGAAGAAATGAGCGCGCTGAACCGCGACATTAAACGCTTCTTTGACGAAAACGTAGCCGAATACCCCGTGTGGCGCGAGCTTGAGGCGGAATGCGGAAAGTATCTGAAATAGAGGAAATATCGAACCATGTTGTTTGAAACATTGGGCAGCAGATCGAACCCCGCCGTATTGTTCTTCCATGCAATGGGCGTAACAGGTGCAAGCAGCGAACCCGTTGCCAAATGGCTGAAGGAGCGATATTTCTGCATCCTGCCCACGTCCAGCGTGTACTGCGCGGGGCAAAAGTATAAGAGCAAAGCCGACGAGATAGC
>CAVDFM010000044.1:13320-13776 GCA_963608365.1 bacterium
GCATAGCCATGGTCGTCGCTTCGTCCATCGGCGCTGACATTGCGGCGGAGTTTTTAGCCAAAACAAAGCTTCCGGTAGATCATGCGTTCTTTGACGGCGGTCAGTTTGCCCAAATAGGCAGGGCCACTCGCCGCATAATGACGCCGTTTCTGTACTTTGCCATAAAAAGTCTGTATTGGTCAAAGGGTAAAACGCTCGGCAAAATAATGTGGTGCAGCGACGACGCCATAAAGCCTTACTTCATCGCGGCGGGCAAAGCGCTGACATACGGCAATATGCGCAGGCAGCTTGCCGACAGCCTTGAGGATAAGCCCTTCCCCACCCTTTCCGAAGCGATGCAGCGCAAATGCTATTTTGAGTTTGGCAGCGCAGAGGAGCATTTCAAATACCGCAATGCCGTGACGCGGGCTTATCCATGCGCGCATTTTCCCGTGTTTGAAGGGTTCAACCATATGC
>CAVDFM010000045.1:0-13246 GCA_963608365.1 bacterium
AGCGCATATACCGCGCCGGCTGCCGATAACAGCGCACCAAGGCTCTTTGATGAGGACCTTTCGCTGGACTGGGAGAATGATGAAGATATAGAACCGGAGGACGAGGCGGACAGCAAGCCCAGCGTGCTGATAGTGCTGCTGATATTCCTGCTGGCAATCGTTACGCTTGCGCTGGTGTGGGTGCTGGTGGTCAAGCTTATGTATCTTGGCATATTGCCGAAGGCGGACTTTGGCTTTGCGGAGTGGTTCAACGCGCATCTGTTCAGGCTGTATTAAGCCGCGCGGATGAGCCGTATACATAATATCATTATGAAGCGGAGGTAGTGCAGATGGACTTTATGAGCGCATATCTTGCGGGCTGGAGCGTGCTCTCGCTCATGTGCCTTATAATAGGGCTTGGGCTTATGATAGCGGAGATGTTCACGCCGGGCCTTGGCCTTATGGGCACGTTTGGCATAATCGCGCTTATCGCGGCGATCGTGCTCAGCGCGCATTCGCTGCTGGATGCAATATTCACCCTTGCCATAATATTCGTGGTGCTGTTCATTGCGGGCTTTATCGTATACCGCTCCTTTACAAATGGCCGGTTGGCAAATTCAAGCATTGTGCTCAATGACCGCATCGATTCCGCGTCAACCTCGCTTGAGGATGCGGAGATACAGGGTATAGTCGGCAAAGAAGGCATCACTACAACGGCGCTCAGACCCAGCGGCAATGCCGAAATAGGCGGCAAGCGGTACGACGTTGTTACGAGCGGCGAATTTATACAAAAGGATACCCGCATAACCGTGGAACGCATAGACGGGCTGAAAATACTGGTCAAAAAGGCGGAGGACGCAAAGGAATAAAATGAAAGTATGCAAAAAATGCGGCACGCTCTATAATGAAAACGAAGGGCCGTGCCCCAAGTGCTATACGGAGGATCTGCTTATAAGCGGGGAGGCTGCCAAGCACGAGATAGATACGGATATGACCCCGGAAGAGGCTGAAAAGGCGCGCAAAAAATCATGGATACAGATATTGATAGGCATGCCGCTTTTCATAGGGTTCATATATCTGATATGTCTTTTAATACGGCTTATGAAATAAGCCTATAATAAACAAAAACACAGGAGGAAATCAAAATGCCGGAATTTGTCATCACGATCATAATCGTTATAGCGGGAATCATATTCCTGTCTATATTCTTCAGTTTTGTGCCGGTGGGCCTGTTCATAAGCGCCCGCGCAAGCGGCGTTAAGGTTGGCATAGGCCAGCTTGCGGCCATGCGCATCCGTAAGGTCACGCCCAGCCGCATAATCAACCCCATGATAAAGGCCACCAAGGCGGGCATGGACGTTCCGCTGAACAAGCTGGAAGCGCACTACCTTGCCGGCGGCAACGTGGACAGGGTCGTAAACGCACTGATAGCCGCCCAGCGCGCGGGCATACCGCTGGACTTTGAACGCGCCTGCGCAATAGACCTTGCCGGACGCGACGTGCTAAACGCCGTGCAGATGAGCGTTAACCCCAAGGTCATAGAGACCCCCGTAATAGCCGCCATAGCCAAGGACGGCATAGAGCTGCGTGCCAAGGCGCGCGTTACCGTGCGCGCCAATATAGACAGGCTTGTCGGCGGCGCGGGCGAGGAAACCATAATCGCCCGTATCGGCGAAGGTATAGTCACCACCGTAGGTTCTTCCACCAGCCATAAGGACGTGCTTGAAAATCCGGACCTTATATCCCAAACCGTACTGAATAAGGGCCTTGACGCGGGTACCGCTTTTGAAATACTGTCCATAGACATTGCGGACGTGGACGTTGGCCGCAACGTGGGCGCTCAGCTGCAAATTGACCAGGCGGAAGCCGATAAGCGCATAGCGCAGGCCAAAGCGGAAGAACGCCGCGCAATGGCCGTTGCTCAGGAGCAGGAGAACAAGGCGGAAGTCGCCGGTATGCGTGCCAAGGTAATAGAGGCCGAGGCTGAGGTCCCCAAGGCTATAGCCGCCGCCTTCCGCGACGGTAAGCTGGGCGTGATGGATTATTACAACATGCAGAACGTTATAAGCGACACTAAGATGCGCGAATCCATCGCCGGCGGAGCAGCAACCCCTGCAAAGCACGAATAAGCCGGAAGGTTTGTACCCCAACGGAAAGGAGGGATAGGCCGTGTCAGGCATATTTGTACTGATAGCGATAGCATGGGTAGTATATGCTGCGATTGCCAAAAAGGCGAATGCTCAGCAGCAGGCGCAGCGCCAGCGCAAGCTGAACGAGAGCGTGGCGGAGGCTGAGGCCGAAGCGTCATCGCTTCATGCCAAAACGCAGGCCGCGGCGCCAAGCGTTGCGCCCACCGTGGGCGTAAACCAGAGCGGCGCATGGACGTGCGGCTGCGGATACAACAACACGGCGAACAGCAAATTCTGCCGCCAATGCGGCGCGGCGCGTGCGCAGAGCGGAAGCATGAACTATGCTTCAAGCGAGGGCATGTCCACAGAAGGCGGGGGAGGGCTGAAAAGGCCGCCGCTCGCGCGGGAAACAATGCCCAAGCCTTCGCTTAACCATGTTGTGAAGCCCATGACGGAATCGCACCACAGCCATACGGAGGCGAGCATATCCGGCAGGGAAGTAGAGTGCGAGGAACGCTATACCGAAGCCGAGGATGCATATTCCCGTGCTGAACAGCGCACGGCTTATGCCGTGGACATGAGCGACCGCGAAAAGATAATACAGGGCATACTGTACAGCGAAATACTTTCCAAGCCCAAGGCGCTGAGAAAATAGCATAACGAAATTGAAAGGGACTGCATTCAAAACCGATGCAGTCCCTTTTGCTATACCAATTTTCTTAGCCGCTGCAATATCGCGTTTTCTAGGCGCGATACCTGCACCTGCGATATTCCGAGCGACTTTGCCACCTGTGTCTGCGTCTGATCCGAAAAATAGCGCAGGGTTATTATCGTCCGCTCCCTTGCGGAAAGCGTATTCAGCAGCTCCTTCAGCGCAACGCGGTCTGTAGCGCTGTCCAGTTCCCTGCACGCGCCGCCAACGGTATCCAGCAGCATTGCGTCGCTTTCCGCGCCGTATGCGGGTTCGTATATTGATGCATATGGCCGCGCCGCTTCCAGCGCCTCGGCAACGTCCTCCGCGTCCACGCCAAGCTCCGCCGCGATCTCGGCAACACTCGGCTCGCGCGCGTGAGTATCTATCAGCTTTTCGCGCACGGCTGCGGCCCTTGCCGCCAGTTCCTTCAGCGACCGGCTGACCTTTATCATGCCGTCGTCGCGCAAAAAACGCTTTATCTCGCCCGCTATCATAGGCACGGCATATGTTGAAAACCTTACGTCGTAACTGAGGTCAAAGCGCGCAATGGCCTTTATCAGCCCCATACAGCCTATTTGGTAAAGGTCGTCGTATTCTATGGCGCGGTTCATGAACCGCTTTGCAACGCTTTTTACCAGCGGCGCGTTTATGGTGACCAGCTGCTCCTTTGCCTGCTCGTCCCCCTGCTGCGCGCGGCTTATAAGCGTGCGCGTCAATGCGGAGGAAAACTGCCCGTTTGTGTTTATCTGCCGCTCATCCATCGGCCCTCACCAGGCCTATCCTTTTTGTCATGGTCACCTTAGTGCCTTCCCCGGGGGCGCTTTTAACGTCCACGCTGTCCATAAACGCCTGCATAACGCAAAAGCCCATTCCGCTGCGTTCAAGGTCGGGCGCGCTGGTGAAAAACGGCTGCATGGCCTGCTCTATGTCCGCTATACCGCGGCCTTTATCGGTAATGGTTGCGGTGAATACGTCGCCGTCTATGCTGCAATCCATGCGCACCGTGCCGCCTTTTTGCGAATAGCCGTGTATTATGGCATTCGTCACGGCCTCGCTTACCGCCGTGCGCACGTCTGTCAGCTCCTCTATCGTTGGGTCAAGCTGCACCATGAACGCCGCCGCCACGCTCCGTGCAAAGGCCTCGTTGCGCGAAAGCGCAGGAAAAGTTATGCTCATCTCGTTGCTTACCATCGTTCTCTCCCCCTATATATCCATGTGCTCTGCCAGCGTGTATATGCCGGCCATGCGCAGTATGCGGTCTATGGCGCGGTTGGCGCCGCCTATGAGCACCCGTCCGCCCCTCCCGGCAATAACCCTGTACCGGCCCAGTATCACGCCCAGTCCGGAGCTGTCCATAAACGTAAGCCCTCTCAGGTCTATCCTCAGTTCGCGTATCCTTTCATCCGTAAGCAGCGCGTCCAGCTGTGCGCGTGCCTGCGCGGCGCTGTGGTGATCCAGTTCGCCCTTTATGCGCGCGGTCAGTCTGTCTCCCGCCGCTTCAATCTCCATCTGCATGGCGCTTCCTCCTTTGCGTATATCGTTCGTTTGTCGCGCGGTTGGGTTTTCTATAAACGGCGCGTTTATTCCTGCATATTATTTCCACTTGTTTTGTCGTGTATACGCTAATTTTGTAAAATAATTATTTTCTTCACGCGCGGATGCATATTGGTGTATAATTTTCCGCATAGCAAAGGGCCGCTGTTCGCATAATAAGAGCAGCGTTGATATGACTAATTTGTTTATTCGGAAGGTAGATGCTATGGAATTGACTGTTTTGGGCCGCTGCGGCCCGTTTCCCGCGCCGGGAGAGGCCTGCTCGGGCTATCTTTTGAAATGCGGCGGCAAGAATATAATGCTGGACTTCGGCAGCGGAGTGTTTTCGCGGCTGTATGGGCTGCTGCCGCAGCTTGATGTGGACGCGGTGGTGCTCAGCCATCTGCACAGCGACCATATGGCGGATATGCTTATTTTCCGCTATGCGCTGGAACAGCTCAGCGCGCGCTCATTGTGCCGCCAGCCGCCCATACCTGTGATAGCGCCGGCGGAACCGCGGGAGGAGTATAGGCTACTCAGCGGCAGCGGCGTATTCGATATGACTGCCATAAAGGACGGCGCGAAGCTGAGATACGAAGGCATAACGTTCACGTTTCATCGCATGACGCATCCCGTGGAAAGCTACGCAATAAGCGTTGAATACGGCGGTAAGCGCCTGCTTTATACCGGCGATACCGGAATGCGGCACGATATGGTGGATATTGCAAGCGGGGCGGATATGCTGCTGGCGGACGTGTGCTATCTTAATGAAGAACTTGGCACGCGGCCGATAGCTGCGCACCTTAGCGCGGCGCAGGCGGGCAATCTTGCCGCCGCGGCAAACGTTGACATGCTGCTGTGCAGCCATCTTTGGGGCGGGCGCACGGACCACAGCGAGCTTATGCGCCAGGTACGCGCGGCGTTCCCAAAGGCCGTGCTTGCGGAGGAATTCAAAAGCTACCCTATTTAAGGGTAGCTTATCATCAACAACACATGTTAGCAGCGTTCATAATGCACGCTTTCTTTATCAGGTCGCCGTCGGTATACGGCGGCTTTCTTAATTCCTTCCTGCGGCTTTATATACCTGCGCCTGATGCTCAACGTCCGGCAGGGACGCAACATGGGAAGTGGAGGAGGAGAAGTATAGGCAGGCATGGCCATCCATGTCGTTTGCCGCAACCGTGTCTTCTCCGTGCGGCTGGCCTTGGAGCGAAGCTGCAACGCTGTTTGCACCTATTGTAACTATCACCGGCCGCTTTGAATAATTGTATTCGCCGCCGAATGCTTCAAGGTAAATCGCCGTGTCTTCCGCCGTGCGGCATTCAACCTCCGCGTGGCCTTCGCCGCCAGTGTATACCATCATGAAGGTTACGCCGGTGTTGTAATCCGTTATGGTGTAGCCTGAGCCCACGACCAGCATGTCCTTCACTGTGCTCCATTCCATCAGTTCGCCCGTAAGCGCCGCCTGCCCGCTTAGCTGCTTGCCTATGGGTATCTTCGCGGCTATGTCTGCGCGCTGCACCCTGTGCGAGAACAGCAGGCCCATGGACTGCGCGCCTACTGTGCCGTCGCTCATGATGGGCTGACCCTGGCTGTCCACCTGCTTTTGCTGGAAGCGTTTCGTGGCCTCAACGGTCATGTTCTGGAAACTGCCGGTGGGTTTATAGTTGAAATAACCCAACTCTCTTAGCCTCAACTGTATGCGCACCACCGTTTCACCCGTTATGCCGTAGCTTATCAGTTCGCCGGAATAAGCGTCTGTCTGCTCAGGCGAAGGGGAGGGCGTTGGATCCGCATACGCCACGGCGCCTATAAACGCCATGCTCAATATCAATATTGTACAAATCAGCTTCTTCATGCTCTGATTATAGCACAAAAGCAGGAATAAACGCTATGTATAAAATGTAAATTAGGGAAGATCCGTCGGAATGAGGTTCAGCATATCCTCCTCGCTTGCCACGTTTGTGTAAACCTGCGGCACTTCGCCCGCAATTATGTTTTCGGCTATGGCGGCCTCTGTGCTTACGCGGATAAGTTCATATATGCCGGGCATAACAAGCTGCACGCTTGCCGTAAGCTTTATATTTACCCTGTACAGCGTTTGATTTATGCCGGAGGATGTAAATTCCGATGAAAACTGGCTCTGCACGCTGCCGGCCGGAGTATATGAAACGTGAATGACAGGCCCTTTGCCAGAAAGGAACGAAATTCCCGTTATTGTGCCGAGCGATATGGCTATGCCTTGCTCGCCAAGGGCGGCTATGCGCTGCTGCGCCGCTTCCGCGCACTGTGCGCTCAAAAGATTCATTTGGCGCGGGTCGGCCTGCACCATGTATACCTTGCTGCCGTTTTCGCGTATGTGCAGAAGCTCCGTATAGTTCTCGTCCTGCTGCATGGTGTCCAGTATTGCGTCATTCATGGCCTTTGCCGCAACGGAGCGTATCCTTGCCGTGGCAAGGGCGGTCATGGCGCTGCGCATGTTTGCGCCGAGCCATGTGAGAAGGACTACTATCAATATCGCGGCTGCGCCTATGCAGATGAGCATACGCCTTAATGCGCGGTGGTTTTTTCTTAATACGGGCGTGGTTTCCATGGGGCTGTGCATCCTCCTTTTTGCGGCGAATTATGGCTACTGTGTTAATTCAGCATATGCACGCGCCCCTAAGTATTGAGCCTAAGAAGCAAAAATGATATAATGAACAAACTAATATAGGAAAATAGGCGGAATATATATAGATGAAGGAAAAGCTAAAAGAGGTATTCGGCAATATCCGTTCCCGCGTGACAAGCGCATTCATGCATTCGGCAAGCGCGCGCGGCGGGGAACATGAGGTGGAGGAATTGTTCGTTGAGCGCAAGGGCAGCAGACCATTTGTGCTGAGTGTGTTTTTCACAACTTGCAAGTTCATGCTGATAGGTGTGCTGCTGTTGGGCTGCGCCGGGCTTGGGCTGGTGCTTGGCGTTGCCAAGGCTTATATAGACACAACGCCCGAACTTGACGTGTCCCTGCTTACAAAGAGCGACAGAACATCGTATATATACGACATGAACGGCAAGCTGATTTCCACGTTCGCGGGCTATGAATACCGCGACTGGGTGGATATAGAAGCCGTACCCGATATGCTTAAAAACGCCGTTATAGCCATTGAGGACGTAAGGTTCTATAGGCACGGCGGCGTGGACTATAAGCGGCTGTTTGCGGCGGTAGTCGGGTCGCTCAGCGCATCGAGCGATGCGGGCGGAAGCACGCTTACCCAGCAGTTGGTCAAGAATAAGCTTCTCACAAGCGAAGTCAGCTACCGAAGGAAGATACAGGAAGCGTACCTTGCGCTCCAGGTGGAGAACGCAATGGACAAGGATGAAATCCTTGAAGCATACCTGAACGACGTATATCTGGGTCAATCCAATTACGGCATGAAGGCTGCGGCGAAGGATTATTTCGGCAAAGAGCTTTCCGAGCTGAGCATACGCGAATGCGCAATGCTTGCCGGCATGATAAAAGCGCCAAATAGTTACGACCCCAGGCGCAACACATATTCGCGGACGTATACTTCGGGCGATAAGGCCGGGCAGAACAAGATGGATATTACCAATTCGCGCACGGATACGGTAATAAAGCGCATGTATCAGGCGGGCTTCATAACATACGACCAAATGCAGACCGCGCTGAACGACAAGGTGTATATTGTTGAAAAGCGTCAGAGCAACAAGGTGGACGATATGCTCTACTTTGTTGAATACGCCATAAGGGATATTGAGGATTATCTGCTGGAGGAACGCGGGCTGCTCGATACATCCGCCAACCGCTCCGCGATAGAAAGCGAACTGAGTCGCGGCGGATACTCGATATACCTTACGGTGGATACCGAAATGCAGCACATTGTGCAGAACACGCTTGCTACATGGGAAGATTATCCGACCGTGAGCGGCGCGTCTGGCGAAGATAAAATTCCGCAGTCCGCCGCCGTTGTGATAGATCAAAAGACGGGCGAACTGAGGGCGATAGTCGGCGGCCGCGAAGCGCCTGAAATCCGCAAAGGCTGGAACAGGGCGTATCAAAGCGCAACGGAAGTGGGTTCCAGCATAAAGCCGCTCAGCGTATACGGCCCTGCGCTTGATCTTGGCCTTTCCCCGGCATCCGCCGTGGTAAATATTCCCGACCCGATAGTCGGCTGGGATACGGAAACGGGCTACCCCGCGATAGGTTCCGAAAAGTATGAAGGGATAATCACGCTGCGGCGCGGCGTGGTGTCCTCGCTAAACGTGGCGGCGGCAAGGACCCTGCTTGAGGATGTGTCCTTGCAAACGGCCGCGGATTATCTTGCAAAGCTTGGCGTTGACCCGTCCCGCATAAAAACAACGGGCAGCGGCCTTGCGCTGGGCGCAATGGGCATAACGCCGATAGAGATGGCCGGCGCGTATGCAGCCATAGCCAACGAAGGCAAATATATAAAGCCCGTGTCATTCAGCCGTGTTGTGGACCAAAACGGCAAGGTGATACTGGATTCATCAAAGCTCAGGACGGAGCAGCAGGTGTTTAAGCCCACTACTGCTTATATGCTGGTGGATATACTGCACGAGGCCGTTGAAAGCGGCACGGGTACCGCGGCAAAGATAAAGGGCTTGACTGTTGCCGGAAAGACCGGCACCAACTCGGACTACGGCAGCGCGTACTTTGCCGGCATGACAGGATATTATACCGCTGTTGTATGGGTAGGGCCGGATAAGTATGAATATAAGCTGCCCAACGGATCCACGGGCGGCAAGGTTGCGGCGCCGATATGGCGGGCGTTTATGAAAGAGATACTCAACGGATTGCCGGATAAGCAGATAATCGATGCATCTCCCGTTGAACTTGGGCTTGTGCAGCGAACTGTATGTTCGCTAAGCGGGAAGCTTGCTACGGAAGCCTGCGCGTTTGATGCATCGGGTCATGTGCCTGTGACTGACTGGTTTGCTAGCGACAGCGTGCCCGTTGAATCCTGCGACATGCATGCGCTTGCGGGTATATGCTCAGCGTCGGGTCAGGCCGCAGGGCCTTACTGCCCGACAGACGGGATACAGTATCAAAGCGTTGCGATAATTTCTTCAACCTCGCGGTACAAGAAATATGATCCGCTGATACTTATAAAATATCTGCCGAATCTTGTGTACAGCGATGTTCCCGCGGCTGAATACGGAATGTATACTGCCGGCGGCATGTGCAACGTGCATTACTCAAGCTGGAACGGCGGCGGGCTTTTCGGCGGCTATGCCGAAACCGATGCCAAGAACCTTATAGCTACCGTGCGGGATTACCTTGCCAAGGTACAGAATTTGCCCGATACGGACAGGGCAACGCTTGAAAGCGGCATAGAGCAGCTCGAAAGATACCTTGCATCCTCCGGCGGACACGGGTTCATACAAAGCTACTATGATAGGCTTAAATACAATTACAGCGTTATCAGTTCGGACTATCCGCCGCCGGCAAACGTTACCGTTGGCGGGAATACCGGCAGCATGAGCGGCGGCTGGGGAGGACTTGATGACTGACGCGCTTCATTTACTTTACAATGCCGAACGGGCAAGGCTCTCAGAACTCAGCGCACAGGACAACGGGGACTATCTGAACCCTGTGTTCGGCGAAGGGCCGCTTGCGCCGCATTTGATGCTGATAGGTGAAGCACCCGGGCGGGAGGAAGCCGCGGCGGGGCATCCGTTCGTCGGAAAGGCGGGCAGGCAGCTTAATGAGCTGCTTGAGTTTGCGGGTATAGCGCGCGGCAATGTATTCGTTACAAACGCGGTGAAGTTCCGCCCGACAAAGCGCGGGGCGCGCAGCGTGGCCAACCGCACGCCAACGGCAAAGGAACTTGCCGCGGGCGAAGAACTGCTGAAAAGCGAAATCATAGCGGTGCGTCCGCATGTTATAGCAACGCTTGGCAACAGTCCGCTTGCATCCATGGCAAGGATTAGCGGCGTAGCGGCGCCAAAAATCGGCGAAGCGCACGGGCGGGCTATGAACGTGAACATAGGCGGCAATGATATAGCGCTGTTCCCGCTGTATCATCCGGCAAGCGGCATATATAATAGAGAGCTTGTGGAAACCATGCGGCAGGACATAGTGAAGCTTGGGCAATACATAAAGGAGGGCATGGCATGAAGCGCATAATTGCGTGGCTTGTGCTTGCGGCGCTGGTGATAGGCATACAGGGCGCGGTGATAAACACCGGCGGCACGGCGCGCGCAGAAGAAGCCGGCGAAACGGGCCAAATAATGGCGGATGGCGTTAAGGTGAGAAAATCGCCCGACACAAAGAGCGACGCCCTGACGGAGCTGAACTGCGGCGAGGCCGTGACCGTGCTTGCGGAGGACGGCAACTGGTACCGCGTGAAATACGGCGATGTGCTGGGCTATGTCCGCAAGGACTATGTGTTCACCAATTCCGCCGGCAGCCGCGGCGCGTATGCCGTGAGCGATACGGCCGTGCTTATGGGAGCGCCGTCGCAGAATTCATATGTTGTTTGTTCCCTTGCAGCCGGGCAGGGATTGAAGGTGAAGGCGCTTATAGGCGAATGGTATTATGCTGTGGTGGATAGCCACGCGGGCTATATACACCGCACGGACGTGACCATATCATCGTCAGCCGTTGCGGGCATGGGAATGCTGAAGCAGGGCATGAAGGGCGAGGAGGTTATGAAGCTCCAGCGCGCGCTTTACGACCGCGGCTTTTTAACAAAGGATAACATAAGCGGAACATTTACATCCCAAACACGCAAGGCGGTTATGGAATATCAGCAGGCGATGGGCCTTTCGGCGGACGGCATAGCCGGCAGCGCAACGCTTTCAACGGTGTATGACAGTTCAAATAAGCTTGAAAAAGCGAACGCTGATTTCTATAGGCTTAAAGGCACGGTGGTGCTGCTGGATTGGTTCAAGGGCGGCAACGAATGGCTGCATAAGGGCGCGCGTTTTACCATTACGGACGTGCGCACGGGCAAAAGCTTCCGTGCCAAGCGTTTCGGCGGATGGTACCATGCGGACAGCGAACCTATAACCAAATACGATACATCCATTATAAAGAGCCTGGAGGGCTTTTCATGGAACCGCAGGCCGATATGGGTAACATATAACGGCAAAACGGTCGCCGCAAGCATGCATACCATGCCGCATATGGCCAACCCGACCCCATCCAATGGCTTTGACGGGCATTTTTGCATCCATCTGTATCATTCCAAGGTGCATGCAAACAGCAAGGAATGCCCGCGGCATCAGCGCTGCGTTCAGGAAGCATACAGCGCGGGCAAAAAACATTAACTGAATATAAAAACGGTATCATTACGCCTCTTTTTGCCAATACTTGCTTATATAGCTTGTATGGATAAAGGGAGGCGTATTTTTATTGAACATAATAAAGCGCATATTCAGCTTCGGCAGGAGCTATGACGAATTTGAACTGCTGGAGACCGAAGGCGGGCAGCCTGATTTTTTCGGCAGCGCGGGCAGGGCGCATAAGGACGCCGCGGGAGCAATAGAAACCGCGAACGATACGATAGCAAGCGACGTATCCGCCAACGAAGAGCGGCTTAAAACAGAGATGCACGCGGAGATAAATCCGGATATGGTAATGCGGCGCTTTTTGCTGTGCGGGCAGATAGAGGCGCTGGCCGTGTTCATAAACGGCATGAGCGACCAAAGCTTAGTGAGCGATTTTATACTGCGGCAGGGAATACCCCAAAGGGAACTGCCAAAGGATGCGCCGCTTATTGACTACGTTGCAAACAACGTGTTCGCCATGGCTGAAGTGAAGCAGGAAACAAGCTGGAACACTATAAAAACAGCCATAATGGACGGCTGCACGGCCGTGTTCATTCAGGGGCAGACAACGGCGCTCAATATGGATACCCGCAGCTATGAGCACCGCAGCATACAGGAGCCAAGCAATGAAAAGGTCGTGAAAGGCTCGCAGGAGGGCTTTGTAGAAAACCTGAGGACGAACATAACGCTTATCCGCCGCCGCGTGCGCACGGATGATTTGGTGGTGGAACTGCGCACATACGGCAAGGAGGGCAGCTCCCGCGCGGCAATAATGTACCGCGAAGGGATAGCGAACGAATCGCTGGTGAATGAAATAAAGCGCCGCCTTGCCAACGTGAACGCAATGTATGTTTTTAACGCGGGCACGCTTGAGCAGCTTACCGAGCGCAACACTTATTCCGTTTTTCCGCAGCTGCTTGCAACGGAACGGCCGGACAGGACGGCGGCAATGCTGATGGAAGGGCATGTGGCGGTGATAGTTGAAGGCAGCCCAACGGCGAATGTTATGCCGGCAACGCTTTTTACCCTTATGGCTACGGGTGAGGACAGCACCATGCGCGTTGTGCAGGGCAGCGTTATAAGAATGGTGCGCTACATAGGCGCGGCAATATCGATACTCCTGCCGGGTTACTTCCTTGCGCTTGCGCTGCATCATCAGTCGCTGCTGTCGTCCGAGGTGCTTACGACGGTTGTAGCATCGCGCAAGATGGTGTTTGCACCGATTGGCATGGAGATGCTGTTTCTGCTGCTTGTGTTTCAGCTTGTCCGCGAAGCCGGGATGCGCGTGCCGGGGTCTATCGGCCAGGCGATAGGCATAATAGGCGGGCTAATACTGGGGCAGGCCGCGGTAACGGCAAACCTTGCAAGCTCCGTAATGCTTATAATAGTTGCGTTGACCGGACTTGGCAATTTCTGCATTCCGGATTATTCGACTCAGCTTTCGGCATCGGCATTGCGGGTGATATTGGTGATAGCGTCGTGGCTGGCGGGGCTTATGGGGCTGTTCTGCGGGGTATTTGTGATAGTTGCATGGATGGCGTCTCTCAAGTCATTCGGCGTGCCGTTCCTTGCGCCGCATTCGCCAAAGGCCAATTCAAAGCGGCCCATGATACTGCGC
>CAVDFM010000046.1:0-13181 GCA_963608365.1 bacterium
GTTTATGAATAAAATAAAAAGCGAAGATTGAAAAAAATCGCGTAATAGGGTATGCTTTTATGTAGTCAGCATTAGCTGCACGATAGTAAAGCAATGGAGGAAAGGTATGAATCGCGCTGTTGACAAATGGATAGACGATCATAAGGAAGAACTGATAGAGGCGCTTAGGGCGAACCTGAGCATAGCGAGCGTAAAGGATACCGAGCATGCAAGCGAAGGCGCGCCGTTTGGGCCGATGATAAGAAAAGCGCTTGACGATGCGCTTGGGCGCGGCAAGGCGCTTGGGTTTGATACCGTGGATTACGATGGTTACTGCGGCGCGATAGATATGGCAGGCGGTGATGAGCAGCTTGGCGTTATATGCCATCTGGACGTTGTGCCGGAAGGCACGGGCTGGACGTATCCCCCCTACGGCGGCGAAATACACGACGGCAAGCTTTATGCCCGCGGCACCATGGACGACAAGGGCCCCGCGTTTGCGGCGCTGTATGCCATGAAGGCCATAAAGGAATGCGGCATACCGCTCAGGCGCAGCGTAAGGCTTATCCTTGGCTGCGACGAGGAAAGCGGCATGAGCTGCCTGAAGCATTATAATCAGGTTGCCAAGGCTCCCACGCTCTCCTTCTCTCCCGACGCCGAATACCCCGTTGTAAACAGCGAAAAGATGATATTCCGCACGGAATACGAAAAGAAGTTTGATTCCGCAATAACCCTGCACGCCGGCACCCGCCGCAACGTTGTGCCTGGCGAGGCGGTGGCCACCGTGCCGCTGGCGCTTTCCCGCATAGTGCCCATAATGGAAGCGTTTATGGAAGGCAGCGAGTTTGCGTGCAGCGCGGAAGCGATAGACGAAAACAATACGAAAATAATAATGAAGGGCCTTGCGGCGCATGCCTCCGCACCCGAACACGGCAAGAACGCTATGCTTGCAATGCTTGCGCTGCTCGATAAGCTGCCCCTTGAAGGTGAAGATGCGCACACCGTGAACGCACTCACCAACGCGCTGAAGTTCGATTGCCACGGCGAAACCCTGGGCATAGACAGCGAGGATGCATCCGGCAGGCTCACGCTCAACCCCGGCGTACTTGACTGGGACGAAACGGGCATACACCGCCTTACATTCGACGTGCGCGCCCCCATATCCAGCAAGGCTGATGACCTTGAAAGGAAGATAACCGAAGGCATAAAGGAGACAGGCCTTGTGCAGACGGACATAAGCTGGAGCGAAGGATATTATGTAAGCCCCGACGACGAACTGGTGAAGAAGTTGCTGGACGTTTACGCCGCGCGCTTCGGGCAGAGGCTTGAACCCCTTGCCATAGGCGGCGGAACATACGCAAGGCACATGAAGAATTCCGTGGCGTTCGGCATAGAGCGTCCCGGCGAACCCGGCAGGGCGCATATGCCGGATGAATACATTCCGGTGGATAACCTGATAGAGGACACCAAGACCATTGCGGACGCCATAATAGCCCTTGCGGGAGCGGAAGCGTAAAATACACACGATAACACACATTGCGCGGGGAACGGTAATTGCCGCCGTTCCCCGCCCGAAATGCAAACAAATGGCAAACTTTTCTTGAATAAATCTCAAATCGGCCTGTCAAAAGCATTGACAAGCCTAATTCTCTTTGGTACAATGTTAAACTGCGTTAGCATGGTAATCTGTGGGAAATGTCTGCATTTTCCCAGAGACTGCCGCGCTGTTCCTTAAAATGCGGGGTATGCAGGCCCGCGTGTACGGGAACGCTCATGCCGGGGCGGCGCATCGGCCATAAACGCCGCGCAAGCGCGATATAGAGGAGTGAACACGATGGTACATGAAGTGCAGATGGGCACAAGGAAACGCATGAGTTTCTCCCGTATCAACGAGGTTCTTGACATGCCGGATCTTATAGAGGTTCAGAAGAACTCCTATAAGCGGTTTGTTGAAGAGGACCTTAGGGAGGTACTTGACGACATTTCCCCGATCACAGACTATACGGAAAAACTCGTTTTGGAGTTTGTCGATTATTCAATCGATTTTGACCATCCCAAATACTCCGTTGAGGAATGCAAAGAAAGGGACGTTAATTACTGCGCGCCCCTGAAGGTGCTGGTCAGGCTTATCAATAAGGAAACCGGAGAGGTAAAGGAGCAGCCGGTGTTCATGGGCGATTTCCCGCTCATGACCGAACAGGGCACCTTTATCATAAACGGCGCTGAAAGGGTTATAGTCAGCCAGCTCGTGCGTTCTCCGGGCGTATACTATACCCGCAGCATAGATAAATTGGGCAAGAATCTTTATTCCGCCCAGGTGATACCTAACCGCGGCGCGTGGCTGGAATACGAAACCGATTCCAGCGAGGTGCTGCACGTTAAGATAGACCGCCAGCGCAAGGTTTACATAACCGCGCTGCTGCGCGCATTGGGCTACGGCACCAATGCCGAAATAATCGAGCTGATGGGCGAAGAAGAAAGACTGATGAACACTCTTGATAAGGATACTACCAAGAGCGTTGAAGACGGCCTTATAGAGATATACAAGCGTCAGCGTCCCGGTGAGCCCCCCACGGAGGAAAGCGCAAGGAGCCTGCTGAACGCCTTGTTCTTTGACCGCCGCTATGACCTGGCGCGCGTGGGCCGCTATAAGTTCAATAAGAAGCTGAGCCTTGCCGCCCGCATAACGGGGCAGATGAGCGCGGACACGATAACGGACCCCGAGACCGGCGAAATAATAGTTGAAGCCGGCAGGCATATAAGCGCGGAGGCCGCCGAACGCATAGAGAATACCGGCGTGCGCGGCATATTCGTGACCGCGAACGACAAGCGCATAAAAGTTCTTGGCAACCTGTTCGTGGACGCCAAGCATTTCCTCAGCTTCGATCCCGAAGAGGCCGGCCTTAACGAAAAGGTGCATTATCCCACGCTCATGCAGCTGCTCAAGGAAGGCGAAGGCATGGACGAGGAAGAGCTGAAGGCCCTTCTGAAGGAACATGTTTACGACCTGATCCCCAGGCACATCCTGCCCGACGATATGATCGCCAGCATAAGCTATCTTATCGGCATGAACTACGGCATCGGCCACACGGACGACATTGACCACCTGGGCAACCGCCGCATAAGGAGCGTTGGCGAACTGCTGCAGAATCAGATCCGCGTGGGTATGACTAGGCTTGAGCGCGTTGTGCGCGAGCGCATGAGCATACAGGACATGGAAACCGCCATGCCCAGCAACCTTATAAATATCCGCCCCGTGACTGCGGCGATAAAGGAATTCTTCGGTTCCAGCCAGCTTTCCCAGTTCATGGACCAGACCAACCCGCTGGCGGAATTGACGCATAAGCGCAGGCTGAGCGCACTCGGCCCCGGCGGTTTGAACCGCGACCGCGCCACGTTCGACGTGCGAGACGTTCACTATTCGCATTACGGACGCATGTGCCCCATTGAAACGCCTGAAGGTCCTAACATAGGCCTTATAAACTCGCTTTCCACATATGCGCGCATCAATAAGTACGGCTTTATAGAGGCGCCTTACAGGAAGGTGGACGGCAGGAACCATTCCATCAGCAGCGATATAGTGTACCTGACCGCGGACGAGGAAGATAGCTTCGTCGTTGCGCAGGCAAACGAGGACACCATTACCACAGAGGAAGGCAATACCTGGTTCGCCAAGGACCACGTTGTTGCCCGCTGGCTGGATAAGATAATCGAAGTGCCTGCCGAGCAGGTGCATTACATGGACGTTTCGCCCAAGCAGCTGGTATCCGTTGCAACGGCAATGATACCCTTCCTTGAAAACGACGACGCTAACCGCGCGCTGATGGGATCGAATATGCAGCGTCAGGCGGTTCCTCTGCTCATGCCCGAAGCGCCTGTTGTAGGCACCGGTATGGAATACAAGGCCGCGCACGATTCCGGCGTTGTTGTGGTTGCGCACGAGGATGCAACGGTTATTTATGTTGCCGCCGATAAGGTAGTGACCGAGGATGCGAGCGGCATTCGCCATACATATAAGCTTATCAAGTTCAAACGTTCCAACCAGGGCACCTGCATCAACCAGCGCCCCATAGTGAACGTTGGCGACAAGGTAAAGGTCGGCGATGTGCTGGCGGACGGCGCAAGCACCGAGCACGGCGAAATAGCCCTTGGCCGCAACATACTGATAGGCTTCATGACCTGGGAAGGTTATAACTACGAGGACGCCGTACTGATAAGCGAAAAGCTGGTCAAGGACGACGTATACACCTCCATACATATAGAGGAGCATGAAACCGAAGCCCGCGACACCAAGCTGGGCAAGGAAGAGATAACCCGCGACATACCCAACGTCGGCGAGGATGCGCTAAGCGATCTTGACGAGCGCGGCATAATCCGCATCGGCGCAGAGGTAAGGAGCGGCGACATACTGGTCGGTAAAGTAACGCCCAAGGGCGAGACTGAGCTGACCGCGGAAGAGCGCCTGCTGCGCGCCATATTCGGCGAAAAGGCAAGAGAGGTGAGGGATACCTCCCTGCGCGTGCCCCACGGCGAAGGCGGCGTTATAGTGGACGTGAAGATATTCACCCGCGAGAACAAGGACGAACTTGCCCCCGGCGTGAACGAACTGGTGCGCGTATACATTGCGCAGAAGAGAAAGATATCCGTCGGCGACAAGATGGCAGGCCGCCACGGCAACAAGGGTGTTATTTCAAGGATACTGCCCGAAGAGGATATGCCCTTCCTGCCTGATGGCACGCCGCTGCAGATAGTGCTTAACCCGCTGGGCGTTCCCAGCCGAATGAACATAGGTCAGGTGCTTGAGCTGCACCTTGGCATGGCGGCAAAGACGCTGGGCTGGCACATTGCAACGCCGGTATTCGACGGCGCGAGCGAGCAGGACATAAAGGATCTGCTTGTTAAGGCCGGAAAGGATCCGGACGGCAAAACGGTGCTGTACGACGGCCGCACGGGCCTGCCCTTTGAAAACAGGGTATCCGTCGGCTACATGTACTATCTGAAGCTGCATCACCTGGTAGATGATAAGATACACGCCCGTTCCACAGGCCCGTACTCGCTGGTAACTCAGCAGCCGCTCGGCGGCAAGGCCCAGTTCGGCGGACAGCGCTTCGGCGAAATGGAAGTTTGGGCGCTTGAAGCTTACGGCGCGGCGAATACGCTGCAGGAGATACTGACCGTAAAGAGCGACGATATAGTGGGCCGCGTAAAGACCTACGAAGCCATAGTGAAGGGCGAAAACGTGCCCGAGCCCGGCGTACCGGAGTCCTTCAAGGTGCTTATCAAGGAGCTGCAGTCCCTCGGCCTTGACATAAAGGTGCTCAGCGACACCAACGAGGCGATACAGATCGGCGAAATGATAGACGATGACGACGGAACGCCTATCGACGTGAACATGAACGGGCTTGAGGACGTGCCCGACATGGCGCCGATGGAGAACGACGATCGCTTCAGCGAATTTGATTTCAATGATGACGATGACGACGATTCGGACGCGGACTTCAGCGAGTTCGACGGCGAATAAAACGCGGATGAAGGGAGAGAAAAGCATTGTTCGAGCTGACAAATTTTGACGCTATACAGATTGGCCTTGCATCCCCGGAAAAAATAAGGGAATGGTCGCACGGAGAGGTCAAAAAACCCGAGACCATAAATTACCGCACGCTTAAACCGGAAGTTGACGGACTGTTCTGCGAACGCATATTCGGGCCGACCAAGGACTGGGAATGCCACTGCGGCAGATATAAGCGCGTGCGCTACAAGGGCGTGGTGTGCGACAAGTGCGGCGTTGAAGTAACCCGCGCAAAGGTGCGCCGCGAGCGCATGGGCCACATTGAGCTGGCCGCCCCCGTATCACACATATGGTATTTCAAGGGCATACCCTGCCGCATGAAGATGCTGCTGGACATGAGCCCGAGAAACCTTGAAAAGGTGCTGTACTTTGCGGCGTTTGTCGTTACCGATCCCGGCAACACTCCGCTGCAGTATAAGCAGGTGCTCAGCGATAAAGAATACCGCGACGCGCAGAACGAATACGGCCCCAAGGCCTTCAAGGCCGGCATGGGCGCCGAAGCCATAAAGGAACTGCTCAAGGATCTTAACCTTGAGGAGCTTGAAAAGCAGCTGAAGGACGAAATCAACTCCTCCTCCGGTCAGAAGCGTGCAAACGCCATAAAGAGGCTGGATGTTGTTGAATCCTTCCTTAAGAGCGGCAACAAGCCCGAATGGATAATACTGGACGCGGTGCCGGTAATCCCGCCGGAACTGAGGCCTATGGTCCAGCTGGACGGCGGCAGGTTCGCCACCAGCGACCTTAATGACCTTTACCGCAGGGTCATAAACAGAAATAACCGCCTTAAGAGGCTGCTTGAACTGCACGCGCCGGACATTATAGTGCGCAACGAAAAGCGTATGCTTCAGGAAGCGGTGGACGCCCTTATCGATAACGGCCGCCGCGGGCGCCCCGTTACCGGCCCCGGCAACAGGCCGCTCAAGTCCCTTTCCGATATGCTTAGGGGTAAGCAGGGCCGCTTCAGGCAGAACCTGCTGGGCAAGCGCGTTGACTATTCCGGCCGAAGCGTTATAGTCGTAGGCCCCGAACTGAAGATGTATCAGTGCGGTCTGCCCAAGGAAATGGCGCTGGAGCTGTTCAAGCCCTTCGTAATGAAGAAGCTGGTTGACGACGGCCTTGCGCACAACATAAAGAGCGCAAAGCGCATGGTGGAGCGCGTCCGTACAGAGGTATGGGACGAGCTGGAAGTGGTCATAAAAGAGCATCCCGTTATGCTCAACCGCGCGCCTACGCTGCACCGCCTTGGTATACAGGCGTTTGAGCCCATCCTTGTTGAAGGCCGCGCCATAAAGCTGCACCCGTTGGTATGTACCGCATTCAACGCGGACTTCGACGGCGACCAGATGGCCGTGCATGTTCCGCTCAGCGTTGAAGCGCAGGCGGAAGCAAGGTTCCTCATGCTTGCATCCAACAACATACTCAAGCCGCAGAGCGGCCAGCCTGTTGTGGAACCCACGCAGGACATGGTTCTGGGCTGCTACTACCTTACTTTGCAGCGCGACGGCGAAAAGGGCGAGGGCAAGGCCTTTGCCAGCGAGGATGAAGCCATAATGGCGTACCAGACGGGCGAATGCTCGCTGCATGCCAAGGTGAAGATCCGCATAGAGCGCGAATTTGAAGGCAAGAAGCTGAGAAAGGTGATAGATACCAGCATCGGCCGTGTTATATTCAACAACGCCATACCGCAGGACCTTGGCTTCGTTGAAAGGAACACCGCGGACGATATGTTCAAGCTTGAGGTCGATAAACTGGTCGTCAAGAAGGACATCGGTAAGATAATAGACAAGTGCTACCGCCGTTACGGCGCGGCCGAAACCAGCGAGATGCTGGACCGCATAAAGGCGATGGGCTTCCGTTATTCCACACTGGGCGGCATAACGATAGGCTTCCAGGACATAACCGTTCCGGAAGAGAAAAAGACCATACTGGCCGAGGCCGAGGTTGAGGTAAACAAGATAGACAGCCTGTACAGGAGTGGTTTCCTCAGCGATGCCGAAAGGCGTACCAACGTAATACACATTTGGGACGAAGCAACCAACAAGGTCACCAAGACCCTTATGGATTCGCTGGATCAATACAACCCAATATTCATGATGGCAAACTCCGGTGCCCGTGGTTCCACCAACCAGATCCGTCAGCTTGCCGGTATGCGCGGACTGATGGCCGACCCGAACGGCCAGATCATAGAAGTGCCTATACGCGCAAACTTCCGCGAAGGCCTTACGGTTCTTGAGTTCTTCATCAGCTCACACGGCGCGCGTAAGGGCTTGGCCGATACGGCTCTGCGTACTGCGGACTCCGGTTACCTGACCAGGCGACTTGTTGACGTTTCTCAGGACGTTATAGTGCGCGAGGACGACTGCTTCGCTCTTCGCGGTGAAGCGCCCAAGGGCATGAAGATAGAGGCCATAATGGACGGCAACAAGGTCGTTGAAAGCTTTGGCGACCGTATACTGGGCCGTTACAGCGTGAACGAGGTTGTCCATCCCGAAACGGGCGAGGTACTGTGCCCCGCTAACAGCATGATAACCTACGACATCCGCAACAGGATAGTGGATGCCGGCATAACCAGCATGGAGTGCAGGAGCGTATTCACCTGCCGCAGCGACCACGGCGTATGCACCAAGTGCTACGGCGCAAACCTGGCCACCGGCGGAGAGGTGAACATAGGCGAGGCGGTAGGCATAATTGCCGCGCAGGCCATAGGCGAGCCGGGTACTCAGCTGACCATGCGAAACTTCCATACCGGCGGCGTTGCAAGCGCAACGGATATTACCCAGGGTCTTCCCCGTGTAGTTGAAATATTCGAAGCGCGTAAGCCGAAGGGCTTGGCTGTTATAAGCGAGATAGCCGGTAAGGTTGAAATAACCGAAGGCCAGCGCCGCGAAGCCACCATAACCGGCGACGACGGCGAAGCCGTGAAGTATCTGATACCCTTCGGCGCCAAGCTGAAAGTGAAGAACGGCGACACGATAGAGGCGGGCGACGAGCTGACCGACGGTTCCATCAACCCCAACGACATTCTGAAGATAAAGGGCGTAAAGGGCGTGCAGGCCTATATGCTCAAGGAAGTTCAGGACGTGTACCGTTCACAGGGCGTTGAGATAGCGGATAAGCACATTGAAGTTATTATCCGCCAGATGCTGCGCAAGGTGCAGATAGAGGACGCGGGCGATACGGATATGCTGCCGGGCGAACTGGTGGATATATTCCGCTTCGAGCGCGAGAACGAGGAAATGGTGATGAAGGGCATGCAGCCCGCCGTTGCCAAGAGGAAGCTGCTCGGTATAACCAAGGCCGCCCTCGCGACCGATTCGTTCCTGAGCGCCGCATCCTTCCAGGAGACCACCAGAGTGCTGACCGAAGCCGCCATAAAGGGCAAGGTAGACCCGCTGGTAGGTTTGAAGGAAAACGTAATAATCGGCAAGCTGATACCCGCGGGCATAGGACTGAAGCGTTACCGCAACGTGGAAGTGAAGCCCAAGAACGCCGAACAGTAATAAACAAACGCATATTTGGGCCGCGTGGGGCGCATAAGTTCCATTGCGGCCCAAAGCATAACCGCGTAAGGAGAACAAGCATATGACCCAACCAAAGTATACAAACGCGGACTGTCCGCTTTACGGCAGTGAATATTGCGCGGCGCTTAACATGGAAAGCTGCGAAAAATGCACGGTGGATTGCTCTGACGAGGAAAAGACCGCGCGCGTGAAGCAGGACCTGGCGGACATGGCCGCCCTGCTGCCGGAGGACGGCATGGCAAAGCTGTTTACCGGCGAAGAGTGCGTGCTGTGCAAAGGCGAAAAGGGCAAAAGGGAATACTATGCCTTTTTCGATATGGGGCATCCTGGCGCGCGCAGGCACAGGACTAAGGGACTGCTTGGCCTGCTGAAAAAGGAGCCGCGCTTCGGCTCATTGCTGCCGGCGCAGGCAGGCTGCTGCAGGGAATGCAAGCAGCGCATGACCCGCCTGAGCTACGTTAAGGGGCTTATAATAGCCGCGTTTTTGCTAAGCGGCCTTATAGTGCTGAGCCTTAGGAGCGTGAACGAGCCGCTTATGGCCATTACGCACGGGCTGCCGTTTTATATATTCGCCGCATGGGCAATAATAGGCATAGCGGTTGCTGAAATAGCGTTCAGCAGCATGAAGCGCCGCTACGCAAAGCGGACGTATCTTGACGTGATGGATGCGCCTATGCTTGCGGAACTGAAGGAGAAGGGCTGGTTTGAGCTGTTTGCCGAGCACGGCGTGAGCAGGCTGGTATTCTCCAAAAAGCCGATGAGCCACGGCCTGTTTGCCGCGATGCCGGACGAGATGATAAATAAAGACGGTATTCATGGCGAAAAAAGCGAAAATGCCTAAAAATTCCGGCTATATCGATTGACAAGCCGCGAAATGAATGCTACAATACCTAAGTTGCGGAAAATGTCCCTTTCAAGGGGTTGCAAGGGATTTTCTTAATATAAAGAATATTATTTTTGTTTGGAGGAAATTCTTCAATGCCGACCATTAACCAGTTGGTTCGCAAGGGCCGTGAGCAGGTGAGCTACAAGTCTAACTCCCCTATCCTCAAGCAGTGCCCCCAGCGCCGTGGTGTCTGCACCGCGGTCCGTGTTCTTACACCTAAAAAGCCTAACTCCGCTCTGCGTAAAATAGCGCGTGTACGCCTGACCGACGGTCTTGAAGGTACCGCGTACATCCCCGGCGTGGGACACAATCTGCAGGAGCACAGCGTCGTCCTCATCAGGGGCGGCCGCGTAAAGGATCTGCCCGGTGTTCGTTACCACATCATCCGTGGCGCACTCGATACCGCGGGCGTAGCCAAGCGTATGCAGGCCCGTTCCCGCTACGGCGCCAAGAGACCCAAGAAATAAGGAGGGAAATTAAGATGCCGAGACGTGGATTTGTACCCAAGAGGGAAGTTCTTGATGACCCTATGTACGGCGGCAAGCTGGTGACGAAGCTCGTCAACCAGGTCATGCTGGACGGTAAGCGCGGTACCGCGCAGAAGGCTTGCTACGGTGCGTTTGAAATCATTCGCGAAAAGACCGGCCGTGAGCCTTTGGAAGTATTCGAGCAGGCCATGAACAACATCATGCCCGTGCTTGAAGTTAAGGCCCGCCGCGTTGGCGGCGCAACCTATCAGGTACCTATCGAGATAAGGCCCGAAAGGCGCCAGACTCTCGGTCTCAGGTGGCTGGTAAGCTATGCCCGCGCCCGCAGCGAGCACACCATGATGCAGCGCCTTGCCGGCGAAATCATGGACGCCGCAAACCAGACCGGTTCCGCCTTCAAGAAGAAGGAAGACACCCACAAGATGGCCGAGGCCAACAAGGCTTTCGCGCACTATCGCTGGTAATAACGGCAATATACTGCTGCAAAAACGGATCCGGCTTAACGGCTGGGTCCGATTTTCTGCAAAAAGCGGAAGCGGCGTATATATAGATTTTATAAATTTTTTGTAGAGGAGGGCTGCAAGTGGCCAGAGAAACCCCGCTTGAAAAAACGAGAAACATCGGCATCATGGCCCACATCGATGCCGGAAAGACCACCACTACCGAGCGTATACTTTACTATACCGGCAAGATACACAAGGTAGGAGAGGTACACGAGGGCGCAGCCACAATGGACTTCATGGTGCAGGAGCAGGAGCGCGGTATAACCATCGCTTCCGCCGCCACCACCACCTATTGGCGGCAGCACCGCATCAACATCATCGACACCCCGGGTCACGTTGACTTCACAATGGAAGTTGAGCGTTCGCTTAGGGTACTGGACGGCGCCGTGGCAGTATTCTGCGCAAAGGGCGGCGTTGAGCCCCAGAGCGAGACCGTATGGCGTCAGGCCAGCAAATACGGCGTACCGCGCATAGCCTATGTCAACAAGATGGACATAATAGGCGCGAACTTCTATAACGTGGTGAAGATGATGAAGGACAGGCTTGGCGCAAACGCCGTGCCTATTCAGCTGCCCATCGGCACGGAAGCCGACTTCCGCGGCATGATAGACCTTATAACCATGAAGGCCGAAGTTTATTACGATAACGACGGCAAGGACATAAGGTTTGAGGACATCCCTGCCGACATGGTGGAAAAGGCCGAAGAGTACCGCACCGCCATGATTGAAGCCGCGGCAGACGTGGACGAAGAGCTGATGGAAAGATACCTCGGCGGCGAAGAAATAAGCAACGAGGATATTATGAAGGCCCTGCGCAAGGGTACCATAGCCAACCAGATAGTGCCCGTGGTATGCGGAACGTCTTACAGGAACAAGGGCGTGCAGCCTTTGCTCAACGCGATAGTGGACTTTTTGCCCTCTCCGCTGGACGTACCCCCCGCGGAAGGCACCAGCGTGGACGGCACGGAGATAATAAAGACCGAATGCAGGGACGATGCACCGTTCGCGGCGCTTGCGTTCAAGATCGTTGCTGACCCGTTCGTGGGCAAGCTGACCTTCTTCCGCGTATACAGCGGCACGCTTCAGTCCAACTCCTATGTTTACAATGCGTCCAAGGGCAAGCGCGAGCGCGTTGGCAAGATAACCCTTATCCATGCCTCCAGCCGTACCGAAATCCCCGAAGCGCATGCGGGCGACATAGCCGCGCTTGGCGGACTGAAGGAAACCGGCACGGGCGATACGCTTTGCGATGAAAAGCATCAGCTGCTGCTTGAAACCATAGAGATTCCGGACCCCGTTATACAGGTCGCCATAGAGCCCAAGACCAAGGCCGGACAGGAAAAGATGGGCCTTGCGCTTGCAAAGCTTGCCGATGAGGACCCCACCTTCCGTACCTTTACCGATAAGGAAACGGGCCAGACCATAATAAGCGGCATGGGCGAACTTCACCTTGAAATAATCGTGGATAGGCTTATACGCGAATTCCACGTTGAGTGCAAGGTCGGCCGTCCGCAGGTCGCATACCGCGAGACCATATCCCGCACCGTCAAGAGCGAAGGCCGTTACGTTCGCCAGACCGGCGGTCACGGCCAGTACGGTCACTGCGTGGTGGAATTCTCCCCGCTGGAACCCGGCGCCGGATTCGAATTCGAGGACAAGACCGTTGGCGGCGTTGTTCCCAAGGAATACATTCCCGCTATCAAGGCCGGCATAGAGGAAGCTTCCAAGACCGGTTCGCTTGGCGGATTCGAGGTTGTGGACTTCAAGGCAACGCTGCTCGACGGCAGCTATCACGACGTTGACTCTTCCGAAATGGCATACAAGATCGCCGCTTCCATGGCGCTCAAGGATGCGTTGGAAAAGGCCGGCTGCGTGCTGCTTGAACCCGTTATGAAGGTTGAAGTCGTGATGCCCGATGAGTACATGGGCGACGTTATAGGCAACCTGACCTCCCGCCGCTGCCGCATAGAAGGCACCGACAGCCGCGGCAATGCGCAGGTTGTAGACGCGATATGCCCGCTGAGCGAAATGTTCGGCTACGCAACGGACCTCAGGTCCCGCACGCAGGGCAGGGGCACGTTCACAATGCAGTTTGACCATTACGAGCAGGTGAGCGAGGCCGTCGCAAAGAAGATTTTAGGCAAATAAACATAAAAACAACTAATTTTGAAGGAGAAAGAAAATGGCAAAGGCAAAATTCGAGCGCACTAAGCCGCACGTAAACATCGGCACGATA
>CAVDFM010000047.1:0-6004 GCA_963608365.1 bacterium
GCTTAGCTGCAAAATCACTGTCGTTTGGTCGGTCCTGCGGGTTCATATCGTTCCTGTTAGGGAACAGGCAACGGGTTTACGGTTGGTCTTAAAGTTAAGTTGGTTACTGTGGTTTCTTCGTTGAGTTTATGTTATCATACAGCGCAAAATTATGTCAAGCAAATTTTGCCAAAAACAGGCGGTTTTCAGCTATTGAAATTTTTGAATGTCGAGTTTTGTCGAACTGCTTGCACATAACCATTTTTGCATGATATTATAAAAAGCGTGGGCGCTATTTATGAACACTCTATATTTGATAAAATCATTTTTTATAAAATAAGCATATAACAAAAGCCTCCCTTTGGGGAGGCCATATTGCATTTTTATTATTTTACTCCGCTTTATCCTCGGCGGTGACGGAATAATCGATTATGCAGCCGCAGGGGCAAACCTTGGCGCAGGCGCCGCAGCGGGTGCACTTTTCGGCGTCGATACGGGCATAGCCGTCTTCCACAGCGATGGCGCCGTATTTGCATTCCTTCACGCAGCGTCCGCAGCCTATGCACGCCTTCATGCAGGCGGCGCGGGCAACGCGGCCAACGTCCTTATTGCGGCAGAGCACAAGAACCTTGGTCTCCGCAGGGATAAGCCTTATGGCGCTGCGCGGGCAGGCCTTTTCGCAGTTGCCGCAGGCAACGCACACGTTGGGATCTATGCTGGCGATGCCGTTATTCATGCTTATTGCGCCGAAGCTGCAAACGCGCATACAATCGCCCAGGCCTATGCACGCATACGCGCATTCCTTGGGGCCGCCCGCCATGGACGCGGCGGTGGCGCAGCTGGTGTATCCGTCGTATTTATACCTTTCCTTGGCCACGCCGTTGTGCCCCTGGCATATTACGCGGGCGACCATCTTTTCGCCTTCTTCAACGGTTATGCCCAGCGCTTCGCTTATGGCTGCCATATTGGCCGCGGGGCAGGCGTTCGGCTTCGCTTCGCCGCTGACTATCGCTTCCGCCAGAGCGGCGCAGCCCGCGTAGCCGCAGGCGCCGCAGTTAGCGCCGCCCAGAGCCTCACCCACCTTGGCAATTCTCGGGTCCACCTCAACGGCCAGCTTTTTATCCGCAACTTCAAGCAGTATGCCGAATATCAATCCTACAACGCCAAGCACGCCCAGTGCAAGTACTACAGGGATCCAATCCATTTCGTTCCCTCCTTACGCGCCAAGACCCGCGAAGCCCATGAACGCCACGGACATCAGGCCGGCAATTATCAGTGAGCTGGAGAAGCCTTTAAGGCAATCCGGAATTTTGGAAGTTTCAAGCCTTTCCCTAACGCCCGCCATAAGCACGATTGCCAGCAGGAAGCCCAGCGCGCCGAATATGCCGTTGAGCACGGAATAGAGCAGGTTGAATTCCAGCACTTCGCCGCCGATGGTGATGGGGCTGCCTATGTTGAGCAGGCAAACGCCAAGCACGGCGCAATTGGTGGTGATAAGCGGCAGATATATGCCCAGCGCCTTATAAAGGGATGGGCTGCTCTTTTTGATGAACATTTCAACTATCTGCACAAGGCTGGCTATTACCAATATGAACACTATCGTGGAAAGATAGCTCAGATTGAGGGGCACCAGTATGTAAGTATAAATAAGATAGGTGAACAGCGACGCAAGGCCCATTACGAACGTGACCGCAAGGCCCATGCCCGTTGCCGTTTCAACCTTGTTGGATACGCCCAGGAAGGGGCAGTTGCCAAGGTAACGCGAGAATATGAAGTTATTGGTAAGTACGCAGTTTACCATGAACAAAAGAACTTTTGCTATGCCGCTCATGCGCGTATCACTCCTTTCTCCTCAGTCTTTTTCTTTTCGGCCTTATTCATGAAGTAGTTGGCAATGCCAAGCACCAGTCCGAACACCAGGAAGCCGCCGGGAGCCATTATGGAAAGGAGCATCGGTTCGAACCCTTCGCCGAACAGGCTCAGTCCGAACACGCTGCCGTTGCCCAGCAGTTCGCGGATTATGCCTATAACGGTTATGGCAAGCGTGAAGCCCGCGCCCATGCCAAGGCCGTCCGCCGCGCTCAGCAGCACGCCGTTTTTACTTGCGAAGGCTTCCGCGCGCGCAAGTATTATGCAGTTGACCACTATAAGCGGTATAAACATGCCAAGGCTTGCATAAAGCGCGGGAACGAACGCCTTAACCAGCATTTCAACCAGCGTAACGAACGTGCATATTATCACGACGAACGCGGGAATGCGGATCTTGTCCGGTATGATATTCCTCAAAAGGGATATGACCACGTTTGAGCCGACCAGAACGAACGTTGCCGCAAGGCCCATGCCTACGGCGTTGGATGCGCTGGTGGTGGAGGCGAGCGTGGGGCATATGCCCAGCACCAGTCTCAGCGTGGGGTTTTCGTTCAGTATTCCGTTAAAGAATACGCTTGAAACGGTCTTTTCTTTTTTAGCCATTGGCCTTTTCCTCCTTCAGGCGGCCATAAAGCCGGGGTTTAACGTATTTATCCAGCAGCGGGGTGACTATGTTCATAACCAGTATCGCATAGGTCACGCCTTCGGGATAGTTACAGAAGTTGCGGATTATAACAACTATTATGCCGCAGCCGGCAGCATAGATGAACTGGCCCTTTGCGCTCATGGGGCTGGTGGTATAGTCAGTCGCCATGAACACCGCGCCGAGCATCACGCCGCCGCACAGTATCGCCTGCAGGGGATCGTTGCCCAGTATTGCGGAGAACACGAACACCACAGCCAAGAACGTTACCGGTATGCGCCAGGTTATAACGCCGCGGATAAGCATATACAAGAAGCCGAGCAGTATCGCCGCCTTGCAAACTTCGCCTATGCAGCCGGGGATGTTGCCAAGGAACATGTCCATATAGCTTGCTTCGTAACCGGCAAGCACGGTGGCGCTGGTGGTTGCATCCGCCCCGCTGAAGCAGGTGGGCAGCACGAACGCCGTCATGCGCACGGGCCAGCTGGCAAGCAGTATGCCGCGCGCGGCAAGCGCGGGATTGACAAAGTTATCGCCAATGCCGCCGAAAAGCTGCTTCACAAGTATTATCGCAAGGCCGCTGCCGATTATGGGCAGCCACCACGGCGCCGTGGGCGGGAGATTAAGGCCGACCAGCAGGCCGGTAACGGCTGCGCTCAGGTCGCCTATCCTTATGGTTTTATGCGTAAGCTTCTGCCAAAGGTATTCAAACAGTATGGCGGAGGCCGTAGCAAGCGCCACCACTATTGCCGCGCTTACACCGAAAAAGTATATGCCGGCGATGGTCGTGGGGGCCAAGGCTATCAGAACGTCGCCCATCAGGGAGCGGGTGTTCTGCGGGCTGCGCACATGCGGCGCGGTAGACATATAAAGGCTCATATTACTTCCTCCTTGCTGCGGCGGCTATTGCGTCCTTGGTATTCTTGAACGCCGCAGTCAGCCATCTTCTTGACGGGCAGGCATACGAGCAGCAGCCGCACAGTATGCAGTCCATAACATGGTTGGCCTTTGCGCCTTCCAAATTGCCCGCGTCGCAAAGGTGCTTCAGCTTATACGGGTCAAGCCCCATGGGGCAGACCTGTACGCAGTGCGCGCAGCGTATGCAGGGTTCTTCGTCAACGCTCTTCGCGTCCTTTTCATTGTAAACGACTATGCCGCCATTGGCCTTGGCAATGGGTATATCCGCGCTTGCGGTGCAAACGCCGGTCATGCCGCCGCCCATAACTATCTTTGCGGCTTCCTCGCTGTATCCGCCGCATTCGCCTATCATGTCGGCAACAACGGTGCCTATCCTTACGCGCAGGTTGGAAGGATTGATCACCTTGCCGGTAACGGTGGTTATGCGGCTTATAAGGGGCTTGCCGTCTATAACCGCATCCGCTATCGCCGCAGCCGTGGCCACATTGGTAACGATCGTGTGTACCTCTATGGGCAGCTTGCCGCTGGGCACCTGGCGCCCGGTAACGGCGTGGATAAGCTGCTTTTCACCGCCCTGCGGGTACTTGGTCCTGAGCACCGCTATTTCAACGCCCTCGCGCCCGGCGGCCGCCTTGCGCATGGACTCGACAGCTTCCATCTTGTTGTCCTCTATGGCTATTACGCCGCGCTTTACGCCAAGCGCGCGCATTTCCGCACGCAGGCCGTCCACAACGCGGCGGGGTTCTTCTATCATCAGCCTATAGTCAGCGGTAAGGAACGTTTCGCACTCTGCGCCGTTGAGTATAATAGTGTCGCAGGTCTTGCCTTCGGGAAGGGTCAGCTTAACGTGCGCGGGGAAGCTCGCGCCGCCCATGCCGCATATGCCCGCCGCCTTTATCGCGGGAACTATCAGCGCGGGGTCAACGGTTTCCACGTTGCCGTAGCCCTGTATGCCGTCCACCCATTCGTCGGCAAAATCATTCTGTATGCAGACGCACATAACAGGCCCCGCGCCGGTGATGAGCCGCGGCTCAACGGCCGTAACTTCGCCGGATACGCTGGCGTGTACGGGAAGGCCCAGCCCGCCGACAGGTTCGCCTATAAGCTGGCCGATCTTCACATGATCGCCCTTGCTTACGCACGGCTTAGACGGAGCACCCAGATGCATACTCATGGGAATGACCACCGAATCGGAAACGAAGTCCCGTATCGGGGCATTTCGGGTCGGCAGTTTACCCTCGTGCTGAGAATGCAGAGGATGTACGCCGCCCTTGAAGGAATACTTTGGCAAACAAAGCACCTGCCTTTCGATGTGATGCGGAATGTGATGTAATAAAAATGCAAAAATGCATGCGAACATAGTTACGCCTACCATTGCTATTCGTGTTATTATAGCACACAATTTTTCGCCCGTGTAGTACTTTATTCTCGTTAGTTTTTTAACTTTTGCCCTAATTTGCTATACTTCGCGGCGTTTATATGTTATACTTTTGTCATGGGTATTTATGCGGATAACCAAATAATGAATATAATATATAAAACCGCGCTCGCTCACGGGTTTGCAGGTATGCGTATGCTAAAATTGCATAAGCTGGATGCCTGGCATAAGTATTCCGCGCTTTACGGAACGGACAGCGCAATGCCGTACGATCTTCCCGCGGCATATCCCGACGCGAAGGCCGCTTTACTTTTGATATGGGCCTATGCCCCGTATGAAAACGGCGGACATATTTCCTCCTATTATCCCGCCAGCAACGCAAGCTACCATGCCTCAAAGGCCGTGGAAACGGAGCTGAACGCGGCGGGAATAGCGGCGGAGCGGGCATTCATACCCGCGCGGGCGCTGTGCATAGCCAACGGGGTGGGGCATCAGGGCAAAAACGGGCTGCTGAGCATTGCCCCCTACGGCACGCGCATGGCATTCGAAACGCTGCTTATATATTCCCCCATCGAGCCGGACACGGAGCAGGTCTGCGCGGAAGGCGGCTGCCCTGAAGGCTGCATGGCCTGCATCTCCGCCTGCCCTATGGGCGCAATAACAGCGGATGGGTTGAACGTAACGCGCTGCATGCGCTATATTATGAACAGCGGCTACACCGAAGAAATTTGGCAGAAGCAGCAAACCTTTCTGGGCTGTGAAATATGCCAGGCCGTTTGCCCGAAGAATGCGCGGCTGAAGAAGCTGCCCGTGCCCGACGACATGGCGGAAGCGTTTGAGCTGAAGCGGCTTATTGCGGGCAACGCAAAGGCCGCGCGCATGATTGCGGGCAAGAACATAACCGGCAACGGGCGGCTTACAATGGAGGCCATAGCGTTTGCCGCGAGGGAAGGGCAATGCGAAGCGGAGATACGCGCCTGCCTTTCCTCCCCGTTTGAGCAGGTGCGCGCGGCGGCGAAGTGGGCATTGGGCAAATATTTCGGCGGGATTTAACACTTTTGTGCCAAAACGTTACTTAAACATAATCAAAGTTTGAGACTTTCGTAACACTTTTGTGATGCTTTTTCTCCCGCCATGCTCTATAATATGAACCAGAAAGAGAGAGCAACCTTTCAAAAGAGCAAACAATAGGATTACCGGTCCGCTGGCAACAACGG
>CAVDFM010000047.1:6014-13146 GCA_963608365.1 bacterium
GCCTGATAGTATATAATCTATTGTAAGAATACCATCCCCATAGGAGGGCATACGGATATGGAAATGCAGAAATCCGAAAAGAAGGACAAGCGCGTACCGCTTGCCGAAAACGTAAGGGAATATGATGAGCGCCGCTTTATGGGCAAGCGCACGCATATAGTTACAAAGCAGGGCGCAACGGGCGAAAAGGCCCGCGCGTTCATGAAGAGCCTTGAGCGGGAGGGCGCGATAGGCGAGCTGAAAACCGTTATGAAGGAAGATGCGCAGTATATCGCCGGCATCTGCTCCAACTTTACCTCCAAGGGATATGATTACTGGGTGGCGGTGGAGGTGGATAACGACACGCCGCTGCTTGAAGGCTACGAAACCATATTTGCTCCCGCGGGAACGTATGCGTATTTTGACTGCGAAGGCGGCACGAATGAGGCCGTCACAAGCTGCTGGTCTGATGTTTACAACAAGTGGTTCCCCAAGTCCGGCTACAATCACCAGGGCACGCAGGAAATGGAGATCTATCCCATTGGCGATATGGATGCTGAGGATTACCGCTGCACGCTGCTGGTGCCGGTAAAGCGCATTGAGCGCGTGCCGATAAATAAATACAGGCGCAGCGCGCTGGGTTCCGCGCCGTTCGTGCTGATAGGCAGCGTTATGGGCCTGCTAATATCCGGCGCGAGCGACACAAAAACAATGTTGATTGCCGCGCTTGTGGGCGGCGGCCTTGCATGGTTCCTTTATGAATACATTGCAAAGCGCCGCGAGGAGCGCGCAAAAGCAAAGGAAGAAGCACAAAACAACAATGAGAAGGAGTGAAGCAAATGCCTGACAAAAACAAAGAGCTATCCAAAATTCTGTTGCTGACCGCAAGCGTTCTGCTTTCGGGGGCAAGCGTTGTATTCCTGCTGATCTGCCTTATTTCGGACAGCGAAGGCCCATGGGTGCTGCCCGCGGCGCTCGGCTGCTCCGTACTCAGCAGCCTTTTCAGCATTGTCCGCAGCGCCGGCGAAATAAAAGAAGAAAAGGCTAAAAAGAACAAATAATATCCGTTAAGCACAGCAAAAGCGCAGCCGAATGGCTGCGCTTTTTGTATGCTTATTTTATGCTCTGTTCAAGCTTATCAAACTCATCGCAGGAGAAAAACTCCCCAAGCGTTATGCCAAGCCCGTCGCAGATGAGTTTTATAGTCATCAGCTTTGGGTTATTGCTTTTGCCGTAAAGTATGTTCTTTATGCTGCTGGGCGGAACGGCGCTCAGGTTTGCCAATCTGTTTACGCTTATTCCGCGTTCCTCACACAGTCTCAGTATCCTGCTTCTTATCGCAAGCACAGTCTCGTCCATAGGAATGCTCCTTTTTTATATAAAAGAGTATCCAAAATGGATGGACAATATAGGCTACGCATGCTACTATTAGGCTATGTATAGCCTATTGGAGGTTTTGAGATGAAACAGCCGGAAGAATTTGTTATTACAAAACCATTTGAGGGATTTAGTGAAAGCGAAGTTAAAGCCGTTTCATCAACGGCTGTTTATACAAAATATATAAGCGCACAGCAGCAATTAAACAGAATGGCTAATCAAAGAATAAGAAAAGGCTTACCGCTCAGTTCTGCCGCAATGATACAGAAAAGCAATCAGGTTGAAATGCTGGGCTTCAAAGTGCTTGAAATGCTGGAATCAATGCGCCCAAATGAACAGAAATAGCAAACAGCACCGTTTGCACGGTGCTGCCTTACTATAATATTCCTTACTTTTAACCGCAGCAGTCTGCCATCGCGGCCTGAGCCGAGGTGAACATGGGCAGGAACTCGTCAATGGGTTCGGATGCCATGGCGGTTATGGTTATATTGGTGATGTAGTTCATAAACTTGTTCACCAGTATGTACTGCTTTATGGTCATACCGCTGATGTCAACGTCAAACTCCGCGCACTGGTAATCGGTGCTGCCGAGCGTCTGCTCCGTTGTGCCGACATAGGTGCAGTTCATTGCCGTGTTTTCGCCCATCTGCTTAACTATTTCGTCCATAATATCGCCTATGCTCATGCCGAGCGCGCCCAGCATGCTGACCTTTTGATATATTATGAATACGTTAGTGCCGTTGTCCGGATTCTGTACGAAAGTATCGTACACAACCTCGTGATCGCTCAGATCCTCGCCCTCGGTACCCAGCATCTCCTTGGATACGCCGACAAGCTGCGCAATGTATTCATCGTCCGCCAGCAGCCAGTTTTCAGGCGGGGTGAAGTTGAATCCAGCGGTGGCGTTATAATATACGCCGTCCGTCCACGTGCCGCGCGTTATGGAAGTTTTAATTTCCGCGGTGGGTTCGGCTGTGGGTTCCTCGGTGGCAACGGGCGCTTCGGTGGGGGCGGGTGTGTCCGTAACAACGGGCTTGCCGCCTTCAGCGGGCAGCGTGGTTATCAAATCCTGCGTACCGGGCTTGTCCGCGCCGCCTGTGCAGCCCGCGAATGCCGTGAGCATAATTGCAGCCATGATCAGGGCAACAGTCTTTTTCATAATAAAATACCTCTCGTCCATTCTATGCCGCTTTTGCGGCACAGTTTGATTATACATTATGCCGCGCGATATGTCACATATTTTGACATATATATTTATAATACCCGTCCAGCCCGTCCGTTTTGCTGGGGTGCAGCGCGCGTATGCCCATGCCCTGCATTGCGTAAAGCAGCACAAGAGTGCCGGGTACAATAACATCATGCCGCTTTATAAGCAGCGGATGGCGGCTGCGCGCCTCGTCCCCGGCCTCATGCAGCTTTTGGGAAAGCAGCTCTATCCTCTCCCGCGTGAGCAATGTGGATTCGACGGCGTGTTCATCGTATTCCTCAAGCCCGAGCGACAGCGCCGCAAGCGTTGTTATCGTGCCGCCCACGCCTATCCAGTCCATTATTCTTATGCGCGGGAAGCGGAACAGCCCTTCGCAAGCTCCGAACACGGCTTCGCGCATGGATTCATACGAACCGTCCGACTTCTTATCGCATATGTCCTTCGCACGGACGCAGCCCATGGGCGCGCTTACCGCAAATCCTTCCGAAATAAGCTGGCACGACCCGCCGCCAAGGTCTATCAGACCCCAGTCCGGCTTGTCCGCAATGCCTGCGCCTATGCGGGCGAACGTGGCCTCCTCCTCTCCCGAAAGCACGCGCACGGGCATTATCTCCTCCGCAAGGGCAAGGAAGCGTTCGCGGCTGCCGAATTTGGCGTCCCTCACGGCGCTGGTGGCGTATGCATAGGGCTTTGCGCCCTGCGCAGCGGCAAGGGCGGCAAGCTCCTTCAGCGCGGCTATGCTCCGCTCTATGGCCGCGTCGCTAAGCTTTCCGGTTGAAATTATGTTTTCCGCAAGGCGGGTGGTTATAAGCCGCCTTTCCCCGTTCGGGCCAAGATACCGTATTGAGTTGCTGCCTATGTCCACGGCGGCTTTTTTCTGCATTGTTCATCCTCCCAAAAATACTTAAAAAGTGGCCAACGGCCACTTTTCGTTTTCTTAATCCGTTATGTCGAACTTTATATCGTCCGGCAGCACAAGCCCCAGCTTTTCGCGGGCGTACTGCACCCTGTATTCATCGCTCTTGGCGTATTCTATCATGTATTCAAGGCGCTGTTCCTCCGCCTGCAGCGCGGCGTATTGTTCGTCCAGCGCGGCCTGCTTGGCGGCAATCTCGTTCAGCTTAGCCTGCTGGGAAAGCATTACCGCGCCCGCGAATATAAGGCATATAAGCGTAAGCAGCATAATAAAACGGGGCGTTGCCTTCAGTTTCCGTTTCATGCCGCATACCTGCCTTTCTTGTATGGTAATATACGCATAGGGACACCTATCACGTATACTATATTTATAAAACATATATGCGCATATTTCAAGCCTTATTTTTCCGTTTTTGCATGTATATTGCAAATGCGTCCGTATTTTCGCTTTTTTGCAAGGTTTTGCCTTATGCGTGCCCCGCACAGGCGCATGGGATAGCGGCAGTACATAAGCGCGCCCGCCGCTATCAGCATTATTGAATAAAGCCTTATCCGCCCGCCGTCGGCATAAAGCAGCGCGGCGGCCGCGGCAATGCCCGCAAATATGTAAAACATAACGTCCAGCGCCGCGTCGATAATGCGGTTTTCGTTGAACGGCAGCCGTATAAATGCGAAAATATCATACATAAGCCCTATAAGCGTGCCGCAGTAAAGCGAAATAAGGCATATGCGTATTTCCGCCGCCGCGCGCAGCATCAGCGGAACATGCGCGAAAACAGCGAACCGCGCTGCTGTGCATCCTCGCTGTATTCAAGGGCCAGTATTTCCCCCTCTACTATTACCTGCCCCTCGTCAAGGCTAAGCTTTGTTATGTGCAGCCCGCTGCCCTCTATCCTAAGCTGCCCCGCGTCCGTAAGCAGCTCTATCTCCGCCTCGTTAAAGCAATCCACGTCCTTCACCCCGCTCACGCTCATCAGCTCCCTGCCCTCTATATGCACGCTGTGGGAACGTATGCGCGTGCTGCCTTCGCCCAATATTCTGTCCATACCCGGCCTCCTTTTGTGTAGTTATGCCCTTGTTTGAATATATGCGCGTATGCCAAAGAAAAATACATCAAATATTCACACGTTCCTTCTTGACAAATGAGTATGTTTAACGATAATATGATATTGTCGGTAGAAGAACGGATAAAAGCCCCAGATATAGCGTTTTAACTTCAATAATATGGGCATAATACTGATAGCAGAACCGATATATACACACAGTAAGTTGGAAATTTGTTTATAAATTTTGCGTTTCTTGAAAGGAGCAGCATTTTGACCAGAGATCAACTGTTGGAAAAATCCTTGGGCGATCTGAGAGAGATCGCAAAGCTTCAGGGTGTTAAGTCCATCACCAAATATCGCAAGGGCGAACTTGTCGATATTATCATGAACGGCGGCAGCAAGCTTTCCGCCGTAAAGCCTAAGGCAGAGGCCGAAGAAAAGGCCGAGGCCGTAACCGCGCCGAGCGCGCCGCAGCGCACGGAGGAAGTCCCCGCTGCCAAGGCGGAACCCGTGCCGCAGGCGCAAACCGCCGCACCGGCAGCACCGCAGCCGCAGCCCGCACCCGCGCCAAGCGCACCGCAGGGCGGCGTCCCCCCGCTTGACGCAGGATATGATTCGCGCCAGCGTTATCAGCAGCCTTACCGCCAGCCGCGGCAGGATTATCAATCCTCCGGCTACAACCGCCGCTATACCGCCCCCGGCGCATATCAGGACACGCGCCAGCCGCGCCAGAATTATCAGCAGCCCTACGGCGCGCCCAGATATTCAAATCAGGGTTACGATTCCCGCCCGTCTTACAGGCAGGATGGCTACGCACCCGCGCCCAGCCCCTATCGCCAGGCGCAGGAAGCATATATGCAGCAGCAACAGCAGCCCAATCCTTACCGCCAGGATAGCTACATGCAGCAGAATCCTTACAGGCAGGATCCCTACGCGGGCGGCATGGATATGCACGAGGACGCTTACCGGCAGAATAAGCCGGACGGCTTCTATAAGGACTACAATCCCGCCGCGCCCACTCCCGCGATATCAGAAATGCTTGAAGCAGGCACCTGCGGGGACTGCGAAGGCGTGCTGGAGGTATTGCCGGACGGTTACGGCTTCCTCCGCAGCGAAAACTATCTGCCCGGCACGCATGACGTATACGTTTCCATCGCGCAGATACGCCGCTTCAACCTTAAAACAGGAGACATGGTGACCGGCAAGACCCGCCCCTCCAAGGAAGGCGAAAGGTTCCTGGCCCTTCTCTACATAACCGCCATAAACGGCGAGGATCCCGAAAAGGCGCAGCAGCGCAAGCCGTTTGACGAGCTGATACCCATTTTCCCCGACGAACGCCTTACCCTTGAATCAAAGGGATTGGGACGCGACCAGAATTTGGCTATCCGCCTTATCGACCTCATTGCCCCGATAGGCAAAGGCCAGCGCGGCATGATAGTGAGCCAGCCCAAGTCCGGCAAGACCACGCTGCTCAAGAACATTGCCCACGGAATATCCACCAACTACCCCGACGTTCACCTGATAGTTCTGCTGATAGACGAGCGCCCCGAGGAAGTTACGGACATGAAGCGCTCCATAAACGGAGAGGTGCTTTATTCCACGTTTGACGAACTGCCCGAGCATCATACCCGCGTTGCCGAAATGACGCAGGAGCGCGCGATGAGGCTTGTTGAGCAGGGCAAGGACGTTGTTGTACTGCTCGACTCCATAACAAGGCTTGCCCGCGCATACAACCTTACCATCCCCGCAACGGGACGCACGCTTTCCGGCGGCATGGACCCGGGCGCCCTGCATAAGCCAAAGCGTTTCTTCGGCGCGGCGAGAAACATTGAAAACGGCGGCAGCCTTACAATAATCGCCACGGCGCTTATAGAGACCGGAAGCAGGATGGACGATATAGTCTATGAAGAGTTCAAGGGCACCGGCAACATGGAGATCCACCTTGACCGCAAGCTGAGCGAAAAGCGCATTTTCCCCGCCATAGACATTTACAAGTCCGGCACGAGGAAAGAGGAACTGCTGCTCAGCAAGCAGGAGCTTGAAGCAGTGTTCAGCATGCGCAAAACGCTTTCAAGCGGCAATCCGGCCGACGCTACCGAGCAGCTTATCGCCATGATGGAGCGCACGGAGACCAACGAGGAATTCGTAAACAAGCTTAACAACATGAGCAAGGCTTACGAGCGGGACGGTTTTTCCGCAGGAAAAAGAATAAACTGATAATGTATTGCATTTTACCCGGATGCGGCAACGCATTCGGGTAATTTTATAAAAGCAGGGAGGTAAAAAATGCAATGGCAAAACTGAACCGTTTGATTCACTTTATCGCATTGATGCTTGCAGGGGCAATGCTGCTTTGCGCCTGCAATGCGGCTACCGTTGCGCCAAATGAACCGACGCCCACGGCTCAGGCCCCTTCGCCCGTGCCTACGCAGAAGCCCACGCCCACGGCGACCCTCACCCCAACTCCCACCTCCGAACCAGAACCGGAAAAGCCTGAACTTTGGCCTTGTGATGAGTTAAGGGTAACCTGGATGAGCGATAAAAGCTTTTCATGGGACGATGTGCCTGATTCAGATTCGCAAGTTGATTATGAAGCCATAAGAATGAT
>CAVDFM010000048.1:0-1264 GCA_963608365.1 bacterium
ACTGTACATAAGACAGCACAGCTGTAACAGGTGATTCGGCCTTTCGGCACTCATGAACTCCCTCCGTCTGCTCGTTTCACTCGCATCCACCTCCCTCAAAGATGGAGGCTTAACGTAAGAGTTTGGATATCGCCCAAAAGGCTCCCTCACCGAGGGAGCTGGCGAGCCGTAGGCGAGACTGAGGGAGTGTAAACTGCGCGTCAGCGCAATTTCACCGCGCACGTCAGCCCGCTGTGTGACGCAGAATTTATCGTCACCCCATCGTCACCCCTATCGTCACCCCGAAAAACCCAGCTATTTAGGGCTTTTTCGGCATTGGGTGACGCAGGTGACGCAAAAGTGCGTATAGCCGTTAGAGCAGCTTAACCGTGCTATATAAAAAGGCTCCCTCTTAGAGGGAGCTGTCAATGAGCGTCAGCGAATTGACTGAGGGAGTAAAACAGGGGAACGGCAATCCGTTCCCCATATAATACAGGCTGTTGTGTTTATTTATTTGCCAAGCTGGCGGTAAACCTCGGTCACCAGCTCCACGGAGCCGTCGTTGAGCCATTCTTCGGTGAGCGCGTTCCAAACCTCGTCCTTCTTGTCGGCGGTAAGGGTGGCGGCTATGGCGTCGTGTACGTCGTCAAGGGTCTTGGAGCCGGCCTTTTCGTCGCTGACGTAATAGGTTATGTGCAGCCCGTTGGTGTCCTCGAATACCTTGCTGTACTGGCCAAGGGAAAGCTTGGCGAAGGCATCCTTAACGGCCGTTGACCAATCGGAAGAGGAGGAGTAGGAATTGGATATGAGCATACCGTTCGCGTAAGCGTCAATCTCAGTGAAGTCGGTATTCTCGGTCACGTCGGCCATAACGGTCTTGAAATCCTCGCCCGCTTCAAGGCGCGCGTAGGCGGCGTTTATCTTTTCATAAGCGCTGGCGGTGTATTCGGCGTAATACTTGTCGTATTCGGCCTGCTTGGCCTTGTATTCGCTTATTATTTCCGCTATGCGCGCGGCGTTGGCGCTTGTGCCGTTTATTGCGTCGTCAAAGGCAAGGGAGCAATACTCGGTCTTGAGATTGTTCATCGCGGTCTTGGCATCGGTGCATTCCTGCGGGATGCTGCCTTCGTAAGCAACGTAGATGTCATATATCCTGTGGTAATCTTCCGGAACATAGAGCGGGGGAACGCCCTCCTGGCTTGCTTCGTAGGCGTCTTCGTCGTCCTTGTAGTATTCAGGATTGTTGTGATATGTTTCCAAATCGCTCACGGAGTTGGTGTTGAAC
>CAVDFM010000048.1:1274-13046 GCA_963608365.1 bacterium
CCGCCTCGTCCGCAGCGGCGTCCTTGGTCAGGTCTTCCTGCATAAGCTCTACTAGGTAATCAACTTCCACGTCCTCGCTCAGCTTTGCGCAGTAGGATTCATAGGTGGCGTTTTCGTCGCCCATGTTGGCAATGGCTTCTTCGAGTATAAGCTCGTTCATCCTTTCGTCCACGTTCACGCTTTCGTCCGTTTCGGCTTCCTGCTCGGCTATGTCGCGGTAATAGGAATTAAGCCCGTCTATCTTTTCGGCAACGCGGCTTTCAAGCTCCGCCTTCTGCTCATCGGTAAAGTTGTCGTAGCCCAGCTCGCGCGCCTTGGCTTCTATGACCTTGTCCTGAACCATCAGGTTGACAAGGTCGTCCTGGAACTCCTCAAGCGTGGCCTGGTCGCTGGTCACATCGTAACCATAGTTGGCAAAATAGCTAACGTACATATCGAACATGGTCTTAACATCGCCGAGCGTAAGCACGGTTTCGCCGTTTATTTTGGCTACCGCGGCGGTCAGGTCAAGATCCGCGCTGTTGTCGGTATCGGTAGGCTCTGCGGTGGATGCGGGTGCATCGGAGTCCGCGGGGGCGGCGGTGCCGCTGGGGGTATCGGTGTCGCTCAGCTGGCAGGCGCACAGTATGCTTGCGGCCATAGCGGCGCACAGCAGCAGGGCAATAAGCTTCTTGGTATTCAAATCGTTTTCTCCTTCCATATCATGTGCAGCATTGGCTGCGCAAGTCGGTATTATGTATTATAGCATCAATTTGCGCTTAGGCAATCGGCAAGCATGTAAACAAACTGTGGCAGCATGGCGTACAGCGCGGCTGCGTCGCTCTTGGGGCGGCTTATTACCATGCTTGGCGTGTCGCCGAATGTCATGCGCGCGCCCGCTATGTTGCCCGCGGCTGCAATAAGCTTAGCCCCGTCTATGGGCGCCTGCTTATCGAACACGAAGCGTACCTCCTTATCCCGTATCCTCAGCTGCGTAACGCCCGCGCGGGAGCAGTCCGCCTTTATAAGGGCAATGTTGAGCAAATTCGCCGTGTCCTCGGGAATGTCGCCGTAGCGGTCTATAAGCTCATCCTGCACGTCGTAAAGATCGTCCCGCGTTTCTATCAGCGCTATGCGCTTGTACATGGAAAGCCGCTCCGATTCGCGCGGAATATAGTGCGTGGATATGCTTGCGGGCACGGGAATATCCACCACCGTGTCTATCTTCACCGGCTCCTTTTCGCCCTTGGCCTCCTTCACCGCGCCTTCAACAATTTTGCAGTATAGGTCGTAGCCCACGGCAGCCATATGCCCGTGCTGCTCAGGCCCCAGCAGGTTGCCCGCGCCGCGTATTTCAAGGTCCCGCATCGCTATTTTGAAGCCCGCGCCGAACTGGGTAAATTCGCGTATGGCGCTCAGGCGTTTTTCGGCAATGTCGCTCAAAACCTTATCCCGCATGAACGTGAGATATGCGTAGCCAAGCCGCGCCCCGCGGCCAACCCTGCCGCGCAGCTGATAAAGCTGGGCAAGGCCCATTTTGTCCGCATCGTATATTATTATTGTGTTTACGTTGGGTATATCAAGCCCGCTTTCTATTATGGTGGAGCAAAGCAGAACGTCGTACTGCTGCTCCATAAAATCCAGCATTGTGCGCTCAAGCTGCCGTTCGCCCATCTGCCCGTGGGCATATGTTATGCGCGCCTCCGGCACAAGCTGCTTAAGCTTTTCCGCAAACGTTTCCATGCCGCGCACGTTGTTGTAAACGAAGAACACCTGCCCTCCGCGGCCAAGCTCCTTCATTATTGCTTCCCGCGCAATGGCCTCGCTGTATTCCATAACGTATGTCTGCACGGGGTAGCGCTGCTCCGGCGGGGTTTCGATGACTGACATATCGCGTATGCCCGTCATGGACATATGCAGCGTTCTCGGTATAGGCGTTGCGGAAAGGGTGAGCGCGTCTATATCCTTGCGCATTTCTTTTATCTGCTCCTTGTGGCCCACGCCGAAGCGCTGCTCCTCGTCTATTATAAGCAGGCCAAGGTCTTTGAACTGCACGGATTTTGAAAGCAGCTTGTGCGTGCCGACAACAACGTCTATCGTGCCCTTCTTAAGCCCGTCTATCACCCGCGCCTCCTCGGAAGGGGTATTGAATCGCGAAAGCAGCGCAACGTTAACGGGAAAGCCCGAGAAGCGGGCGGCAAGGGTGTTATAATGCTGCTGCGCAAGTATTGTGGTGGGCACAAGGAAGGCCACCTGCTTGCTGTCTGTCACGGCCTTGAACGCGGCGCGGAGGGCGACCTCCGTCTTTCCGTAGCCAACGTCCCCGCAAAGCAGCCTATCCATAACGCGGTCGCTTTCCATATCCTTCTTTATTTCGGCAATGCTCGTAAGCTGGTCCGGCGTTTCCTGATAGGGGAAGCTTTCTTCCAGCCGCTTCTGCCACGCCGTATCCGGCGGGAAGGCATGGCCCTTCCTGTGCAGCCTGTCGCCGTAAAGCTTGACCAGATCGAACGCCAGCTTTTTAACGCTCTCCCGCGTTTTGTTTACCGTGCGCTGCCATTCCCCCGTGCCAAGGTGGGAAAGATGGGCGGTGGTCTCGTCCCCGCCTATGTATTTCTGCACGCGGTCAAGCTGATCCGTAGGGACATAAAGCTTATCCCCGCCCGCGTAAACAAGGTGCAGATAGTCCCGCGATACACCCGCCACCTGAAGCGTTACAACGCCCACGAAGCGGCCTATGCCGTGCAGCTCATGCACAACCAAATCGCCAACGCTGAGCTCGCTGAAGGCCAATTTGGGCTTCTTTTTGGAGGATGACGCGCTGCGGCGCGATTCCGTGCCGTACAGCTCGCATTCGCTTATTACCGCAAGCCTGAGTTCGGGGTATTCAAAGCCGCGCGCTATGCTTTGGCCGACTATAAGCTGCTCCCCGCTTATGATGTCCCGCGTAAGGGTCTCGGCAACGCCTATCGTAACGCCTTCGTCGCCAAGCATGTCGCCTATGCGCTTTGCGTGCGCGCCTGCGTATATCATAACGGTGCTGCCGCCGCGCTTCCAGCTTTCAATGTCCGCGGCAAGGGCGGGCGTGTTGCCTATGTATTTCGCCATCGGCCGCGTTTCAAAGCGGAAAAGGCATTTGGGCTTTATCAGTCCGTATGTCCGCGTAAGGGCGAAAAGCATGGCCGTATAGGGCGTGTCAAGGCTCTGCAATATGTGCGAAGGCTGGCATATAAGCTCCGCCTGCTCCGGCAGGGCCGTGCCTTCGTGGATATATGACCCCACCCTGTCAAGATGCGTTGTGAAGGCAAGCTTTGCGCTTTCCTCAACGCGCTGCGGCTCGTCTATCAATATTATCGCGCCCTCGGGCAGATAGTCGGTAATGAACGCCTCCGGGTAAAACAGGGGCATCAGCATTTCAAGCCCAAGCGGTATGCCGCCTTCGGAAAGCCGGTCGTATTCTTCCTTCATGCCCTCCGTTTTGCGAAGCGCGCGCATGCCGCGGGTGCGCGCTTCCTTTGTAAGGGGCATCTCCGTAGCCGGAGGGATGACGCAGCGGTCTATGTTCTCTATCGAACGCTGAGATATTGCGTCGTATGTGCGCATGGTGTCAATCTCGTCGTCAAAGAACTCTATCCTTACGGGGTTCGCCATGCTTATGGGGAACACGTCCAAATAGCCGCCCCTCAGGCACACCTGTCCTTTGCCTTCGCACATATCCACCCGCTCGTACCCCGCGTTTATAAGTGCAGCCAAAAGCTCGCGCGGCTCAGTCCTGTCCCCCGCGGAAACGGTGCGCATGCATTGGGCAATGGCTGCGGGCGGGGTCATGCGCTGTATCAGCGCCTCTGCCGATACCGCAACGGCAATGTTTTCCCCGTTGAGCAGCGCGCACAGCGGCTCAAGCCGCCTTGCTGTAAGCCCCGCGGACGCGGCAATGCCCTTTGCGCCCAGCGGCAGCTCCCGCGCGGGCAGGTGATACGCCCTGTCCGTAAACGCGGCCATGTCCTGCTGTATCCTTGCGGCGCTTGATTCATTGGCGGTTATTATCAGCACGGTTTTGCCGGTATGGCAAAACAGACCCGCCGCAATGTGCGGACGCACAGCCTCGCCCAGCCCGAACACGGCTGCGCTGCCTTCGCCCTTTTTCAGCGCGTCAACAAGGCGCGTATACTCCGGGTGCTTATTAAGTATTTTTATCAGCGGATGCTCATTCATCCTTCGTTTCGCCTTTCTGTTCAGCGTTTTCGGCTTCGGCCTTTTTGGCTTCTTCCTTCTTCTTGCGCTTGGGCTTTTTGTTGAAGCGCATCTGTGCATCGGCTATGCGGCCCGATACCATAAGCTCCGCCGCGTCCGCCGCGTCGTTCAGCGCGGCCTTGACCTTGTCCAGCGCCTCTCCCGTGGGCATGGACATAACGTGCGCTATCAAATCGCGCCCGCCTTCAGGCGCGCCTACGCCTACCCGTATGCGGGGGAAGTCATCAAACCCAAGCTGGTAAATAACGCTTTTCATGCCGTTGTGGCTGCCGGAGGAGCCTTTTTCGCGTATGCGGAGATCGCCGGGGTCAAGGTCTATATCGTCGTATATAACTATAAGCTGATCGTGCTCTATCTTGAACCAGTTGACCAGATCCCTTACCGCCCAGCCGGAATTGTTCATGAACGTTAAGGGCTTAGCCAGTATCACCCGCTCCGTGCCTATGCGGCCTTCGCCGTAAACGCTGCGGAAGTTTTCCTTCCTTATATCTATGTTGTGCCTTGCCGCCAATATGTCCAGCGCCATAAAGCCCATGTTGTGCCGCGTATCGGCATATTCGCGCCCTGGGTTGCCAAGGCCTACTATTATATACATAAAAACCTCCGTAAAAAGTTTATTGCACGCAATCACGCCCTCATGCAGGCTCGCATGGGGGTGCCAACGCATATTATACCCCAAAAATCGCCGCCGCACAAGGCAAAGCGCGAATAGAGCGCGGGCAGTATGCGTAAAATAAGCATAATGGAGGTGATAGGGTTGAAAACGAAAATAAGGCCGCTGCCGCTTGCCGTATGCATAGCCATTCCGCTTGCCGCGGGAGGAATATCCGCATGGCTGACGCGGGACGCAATGGCGGCGTTTGAGGCCGTGACAAAGCCGCCGCTTGCCCCGCCGGGGTGGCTGTTCCCCGCGGTATGGACGGTTTTATTTATATTGATGGGCATAGCGAGCTATATCGTGCTTACGGGCGGGGAGGAGCCGCGGGAGATAAACCGCGCGCTGTGGCTATACGGAATACAGCTTGCGTTCAACTTCATGTGGTCAATAATATTCTTCAATATGAAGCTGTATCTTTTCGCGTTCATGTGGCTTATTGCGCTGCTGGCGCTGATAATCGTTACGGCATGGCGGTTTTTCCGCATACTGAAGGCGGCGGGGTATTTGCTGCTGCCGTATATAATATGGGTAATGTTCGCGGGGTATCTGAATTTGGGGATATATCTGCTGAACTGAAAAAAGAGTCGCTTTGTACGGCTCTTTTGATATGCTCTGTTATGATTCCTTCTTTTCGCGGTTGAATACCTGCACCTTTGCATAGTGGCAAAGGGCTATCACCGCAAGCACTATCGCAATGCAGAACACTATTATGTTCAGCCTGCCTATCCACGGCCAGAAGTTTTTAAGCAGTGTAAGCGCAACGCCCGCATTGAAGAAGCCCGCGGCAAACTTGCCGTACCAATCGGCGTACACAACGACCTCTTTGCGGAAAAGCAGCAGCCCGCCTATTATCATTATGCCTTCCTTTATAAGCACCGCAAGCAGTATCCAAAGCGGCAGCCAGCCAGCGGAATAGAAGCACGAAAGCGCCGCTATCACCATAAGCTTGTCCGCAAGGGGATCGAGCACCTTGCCAAGGTCGCTTATCCAGTTATTCCTGCGGGCAAGGTAGCCGTCCAGCAAATCCGTGAAAAACGCCGTGAGGAACACAATAAGGCAGGCAAGATATTTTGCCCGCGCAAAAAGAAATATGAACACGCCGACCAATATAAGGCGTATGGTCGAAAGCACGTTTGGTATATGCCGCATAAATTACACTCTCCTATGCAGACCATTATAACCGATGGATAAAATATTTTCCATATTTTATTGTGAAAAGTAAGCTAAATGTAAGACGAGAATAAGATAAGATGGTGTTAATTCTGTGTACGATCGCCTTTTTCGTTGACAGGCAGGCGCTTGGGCGATAAAATAGTAAGGCAGTTTATCCGCGCGCGGGGGTATCCTCGCGCTTATTACAAAGGAGATTTTTGAAAAATGCGCACAACAAAGACCATTGCCCTTGTACTGGCCGCTGTAATGATCGCGGCGGCGCTGAGCGCCTGTTCGGTAAACAACCCGAATTACACCGTGCTCAAAGTAGGCGACATGAACATCGGCGTAAACGCCTACTATAATAATTACAGCTACCTTGCACAGGTCTATTCAATGTATGGCCTTTACAATGTTTCAACGCCCGAAGCGTTCAAGAACATGCAGGATCAGGTTTTCAATAACCTTATCAACAATGCCCTGCCCGTGGTTGTGGCAAAGCAGAACGGCGTAACCCTGACCGATGAGGAAGAGGCTCAGGTTCAGGCGGACTTCAAAGAGCAGATAGACCAGATGATAGCCCAGTACGCTTCACAGGTGGACGAATCCATAACCGATGAGGACGCCAAGTATGCCGAAGAAGAAAAGCTGTTCAAGGCGGCGCTCAAGAGCAGCGGCTGGAACTACAACACCTATCTGAAGATGATAGAGGACGATATCCGCGGCGCAGCCATAGGCAACAAGTATATGGACAGCCTGTATGCGGACGTGAACGTGACCGAGGAGGACGCCAAGGCTTACTATGACGAGCAGCTTGCCGCCAAGAAGGCCGAATATGCCGAAACCCCCGCCCAGTTCTACACCGATTATTCCAACGCCGTAAGCGGCAGCGACACCGTTGGCGTGCTGACCGTGCCCGAAGGATACCGCTTCTGCAAGCATATACTTATAAAGAAGGCCGATGAGGGCGACACCACCAAGAATGTCAACCAGATAGTTGAGGAAGTCAAGGCCAAGCTGGCGGACGGAAAGAGCTTCGATGAACTCGTTGAAGAATACGGCGAGGATCCCGGCATGCAGCAGGAACCCTACAAGTCCAATGGCTATCTTATAAGCGAAGAAACCATAGATAAGTACTACGACGGTTTCGGCATTGCCGCCATATCGCTCAAGAACATTGGCGACGTGAGCGACCCCGTTGAGACCGAAGCTGGCTACCACTTCATACAGTACACTTCCGATGCGGAAGTTAAGGACACCCCGTTCGAGGACGTTAAGCAGGCCATAATAGACAAGCTGACCGAGGACGAGAAGGTCACCATATACAATGACTGCCTTGCCAAGTGGAAGGAAGAAGTGAAGATAGAGAAGTACTATGACCGCGTGAGCGGCATAAAATAAGGCCAAGTAAACAAAGCAACATCAAAGCGGGCGAAAGCTCGCTTTTTTGTTGGTCTGATGATATAATTCACATGAAACCTAAGCGCACCGGAGGGCAGAGTAATGTTTCAAATAATGGTGGTAGAGGACGACATAAACGCGCGGCGGCTTATGCAGGCCGTGATAGAACAGAACGGCTACGCGGCGATCCCCGCGTCCGATGGGGCGGAGGCGCTTGTGCTGATGGACAAAAAGCACATTGACCTAATTGTGCTGGACGTGATGATGCCCCATATGGACGGCTATACGCTTGCGCGGGAGCTTAGGAGCGCGGGCAATAACGTGCCGATACTGATGGTCACGGCGCGGCAGAGCGCCAAGGACAAAAAGGAAGGCTTCCTTGCGGGGACGGATGATTACATGGTAAAGCCCGTGGACGAGGAGGAGATGATGCTGCGCATTGCGGCGCTGTTAAGGCGCAGCCGAATAGTGAGCGAACGGCGGCTGACGATTGGCAGCACCACGCTTGATTACGACGCACATACGCTAATCGACGCAGCGGGGGAGCATGAACTGCCGAACAAGGAATTTATGCTGCTGTATAAGCTTTTATCCTATCCTAACCACATATTTACCCGCAGGCAGCTTATGGACGAAATATGGGACATGGAGAGCGACACGGACGAGCGCACCGTTGACGTGCACATAAACCGCCTGCGCGAAAGGCTGAAGGGCAATGCGGACATTGAGCTTGCAACGGTACGCGGGCTTGGGTACAAGGCGGTGAAGAAGCAATGAAAAAACTCGGCGCGCAGATGGTCTTTGCAACGTTCCTTGTGATGCTTTCAACCGCGGCGCTTACGGTCACGGTAATGCTGCTGCTGGAGTTCCTTGGCGTGCTGCCGGAGGTGAAGTATCCGGCGATAGTGTGGCCCGTGGTAGCCCTTGCGATATGCGTTGCGGTGGGCACGGGCATAAACGCGCTGCTCACGCGGTGGTACTTCAAGCCCATGCAGCAGATTATAGAGGCCGTGCGCCGCGTTGCCAAGGGGGACTTTTCCGTCCGCGTGGAGGAGATAAAGGGCGTAAGGAACGAGCTTGAGGAGCTTACGAAAAGCTTTAACATGATGGCGGAGGAATTGGGCAGCACGGAACTTTTTCGCAGGGACTTCATCAATTCGTTCTCGCATGAGTTCAGAACGCCCATGGTATCCATACGCGGCTTTGCGCGGCAGCTTAAAAAGAGCGACATTACCGAAGCGCAGCGGCAGGAATACGCGGACATAATAATAAACGAGGCCGACAGGCTTACGAACATGGCATCCAACATACTTACGCTGACGCGGGTCGAAAACCAGCAGATAGTTACGGACAAGACCACGTTCCGCCTGGATGAGCAGCTGCGCACATGCATACTGCTGCTTGAAAAGGAATGGGAAGCCAAGAACATAAGCCTTGATATAGATTTGGACGAGGTCGAGTATACCTCCAACGAGGAGATGCTTTCCCAGGTTTGGCTGAACATACTGGGCAACGCAATAAAGTTCAGCAAGGATGGGGGAGAGGTGCGCATATACTGCGCCATGCACGGCAGCAGCGTGCGCGTGGAGATAGAAGACCACGGCGTGGGCATGAGCGAAGAAACGCGGCAGCATGCCTTTGAACGGTTCTATCAGGGCGCAGGCAGCCGCGCCACCGCCGGAAACGGGCTGGGGCTGAGCATTGCAAAGCGCATAGTTGAGCTGTGCGGCGGGGAAATAAACATAACGAGCGAGCTTAACCGCGGCACGCTGTTCATAATAACATTGCCTACGGAGTGAGCTGAAGCATGGTAGGCATGGCTTCCTCCTCCACCTGCGCGGATGCGGGGGCGGATGCGGCGTTGGCTATTGCCTCGGCCAAGAACTCAACGGAGTTCATGGCCTGCTCAAACGTGTTTGCATTGTGCCCAACCTCCGCCAGCAGGCAATGGGAGGACACATGCTGGTTATATCGCCCCACCTTAACTCGGATGTTGCGGGCAAGGTTAGGGTGTATAGTGCCAAGGTATTCGCTTATGCCCTTGGCAAGGGCGTAGTTGGATTGAAAGTCCGGCATTTCATCGAATCCGGCTCCGGTTGCGCCTTCGCCCGTACCTACTACGAACATTATGCGGGCGCACTCCCTGCCGTCTATCACCAAGTAATCCGCGGGGGCCTTGGGGTCGTTTCCGTATGCGTCGCGGTGCAGATCTATAAACAATTCTATCGTAGGATATTTCTTTTTGTATTCAAGCATTGTCTCAAGCGAGCGTGAATAGGCGCTGGAAAGCTTGGGCGGTTCATGGTCGGTAATATCATGTATTGCATAAATGCCGTAGCGTTCGTTGAGCAGCGTGCATAGCTTTTCGCCCACGGCTACAACGTTCATGCCGTTGTCCTTCGTGCGCCAGGGGGAGGACGCGGCGTAGGTATAGCGCTTGGTGGGGAAGTATGCTTCCGTGGTATGGGTATGGTAAATAAGCACGGTCGGCCCTTCGTCCGATAGGCCTATGCCCGTGCTTTTTTCTGTGTCCGCTTTCATAAGCTCCAGCAGCACCCTGCGGCTTACGCCTTCATCCGCATCAACATGGTCAAGCACTATCTCTATGTTCGTAAGCTCGTCCCCGTCCGGCTTATCGGTACGCATGGCCGGGCGTATGAGCGCCGCGGCTATGAGCGCGGCAAGCGTAAGCATAAAAAGAAGCATTGCGCCTAAGTGCGTTTTGCGGTGGTCAGCGGCGCGTGTGCGGCCGCGCATTCGTTTGTTCATGGCTTATCCTCCTTCCATATTGGTATGAAGGGAGGGCGCGGCTTATGCTATAAGGCTTTTAAGCTCGGCATGATCCGCGCCGAACAGCGCCATGTTGATCGCATTTGACAGTATTGCGCTCATGCTGCCTATAAGCGCGTCTATTTCCTTGGGGGTAACTATCAATTCGCCCGTTTTTTCGCTTATGGCCTTTGCGGCAAGCTCCTTAACGCTTTCTTCGTTATTCATAAGGCCGAGCTCGCCCGCTATAAGCCCAACCGTGTCGCGGGAAATGGTGCTGGCGTATACCACAAGCGGCACGCCTATGGCTATCACCGGCACGCCCATGCTTTGCCTGTCAAGCCCGCTCCTTGCGTTGCCAACGCCTGCGCCGGGCTGAAGCCCCGCATCGCAAAGCTGAATTGTGCAGCCTATGCGCTCCGTCCTGCGGGAGGCGAGGGAGTCTATCGCTATTATTACGGCGGGTTCGCTGCTTGACGCCGCGCCCTTTATCATCTCCATTGTTTCTATGCCCGTAACGCCCAATACACCGGGGGATACGGCGCAGACGCTGCGCACATGGTGCGGTATGGCGTCCGCCATGTATTGCTTTATGTGCCGCGTGACAAGTATCTTTTCCGCCGTGCGCGGGCCCAATGCATCGGGTGTAACTGCCCTGTTGCCAAGCCCGGCAACGAGCGCCGTGCCGTCAAGCCCGTTTATCATTGCGCCGAGTTCCTTTGCTACCGCTTCCGTAACGGCGGCTGTAAGCTTCGCCCCGCCGTAGCTGAGCTCCGGCGCGTCTATCGTAACGTATAGCCCTTTCGCCTTGCCGAGCGCGTGCGCCGCTTCGTCCGTTTCTATGCGTATGCGGGATATGGCGTAGCCCTCGCGCTGCTCGTTCTGCTCGCTAACGCCGGTGCCGGCAGCATGCAGCTCCCGCGCCTCCATGGCAAGGTCTGTGCGTATATCGGCCTTCATAATTGCCCTCCTTGAATAAAAAATGGTGCACAGGGCTATTATGTGCCGCTTTACGAATAAAAAAACCGATTTTGCGCACGAATTATGCTTGCTTTATGCAAAGAGCCGTGCTATAATACACGATGTTCGAGTAAAAATAACAAGGGGGAAACCGTTTTGGCAAACCATAAGTCCGCTTTGAAGCGCGTGGCAGTCACCGCTAAGAAAAACCTTAACAACCGTGTAATTACCTCTAGGGTCAAGACCGCTATCAAGAGCTTTGACAAGTCCCTTGAGGCTGGCGACCAGGCCGCTATCACCGCCGCCTATGTCAACGCCGTAAGCACCGTTGATAAGGCTGCCGCAAAGGGCGTGTTGCATAAGAATAATGCCAACCGCAAGAAGGCTCAGCTTGCCCTCAAGCTGGCCGCGAAGGCTAACTAATCAACTAAGTAATTACCCCTTATTAGGGTTATGCAAAGGCCAATCGAAAGATTGGCTTATTTGCGTTATGCGGAAAAATATTCGGCTGTGTTGCCTGCGGCTAGGTTAAGTTGCTCTAACTTCTTTTGCACACTATCGTCCCTTGCGTCCCTATCGTCCCTAAGCCGCTATTTGCC
>CAVDFM010000049.1:0-13036 GCA_963608365.1 bacterium
AAAAGGCTCCCCTTTACGGGGAGCTGGCAAACCGAAGGTTTGACTGAGGGGTTGACGTAAACGACAGCAGCTCCGATGCAACCCCTCCGTCTGCTCGTTTCACTCGCATCCACCTCCCCTTTCAGGGCAGGCTTAATGTTTGAGTTTATACGGCACCAAAAGGCGCCACCGCTTGCGGGGGATTCGAGCCGAGCGCGCCCAGTGGGCGATGCAGCGAGGGGAGAATCGGGCGGAATAGGGAGTATTGCAAGCGGCAGCGCTGCAAGACGACCATATTCCAACCAGCGTTCTGCTGAGCGTAAGCGAAGCTGAGGGGGAACATCTCGCGGCGCTTGGCTGCTTTGAGCCATTCCCCTTTCGGCCACTCACTTCGTTCGTGTCCACTTTCCCCGCACGCGGGGACAGCTTTTGGCCCGCTTATCTACTTCCCCTTCCCTGCATACATTGCATAAAACTTGCTTGTCCGCTGCCGATAGAGCATGAGCAGACCGCGCACGCAAAGCTCCACAGCCATGGCTATCCACATGCCGTGCAGCCCAAGCGGCTTAACAAGTATCAGCGCAAGGCCTATGCGCACTATCCATATGCTGCCAAGGTTCAATAAGCTCGGCACGAGCGTATCGCCCGCGCCGCGCAGCGCGCCCGCGGCAACTATCGAAACGCCGAAGAGCGGCTCCGCAATAAGCTCTATGCGGAGTATTTCCGCGGCAAGCTGCCGCACGGATTCAACAGGCGTCAGCAGCGCGAAAAGGAGGGGGCATATGAACATCATTATAAGCCCCGTGCCAGCCATAATTGCCGCGCCCATGGCGGTGCATATGTTGCCGTAGCGCTTGGCAAGCTGCTCTTCACCCGCGCCCACGCTGCGGCCAACGAGCGTTGTTGCGGCGGAGCCTATTCCGTAGCCGGGCATGTAGCAAAGGCTTTCCGCCGTTACGGCGAATGAGTTTGCGGCTATTGCCACCGCGCCGAGCGGCGCGATTATCATTGTGGACACGACCATTGCCCCGCTCATGGCCATCTCCTGCACGGCCACGGGCAGGCCTATCTTTACAGCCTTTTTCAGTATGGCGGGATCGAACCGGCTTTTATCGGAACGGTTGAATTTAAGATGCTTATCGGCAAAGCAGCAGCGCCACAGCATTATAAGGCTGACCACCGCGCAGGCGAGCGCCGTGCCTATGCCCGCGCCGAGCACGCCGTATTTGGGTATAAAAATGGCGTTGAATACAACGTCCAGCAGGCACATGGCGGCGTTCAGTATGCTGGGGGTGACCATATCTCCGCTGCACTGCAAAAACGATGAGGAGAGCGAATTGAGCTGCGAAAACGGCAGCATGAGCGCGAACACGAGGAAATACGCCGACGCATCATGATGAATTGATTCGTCCCCGCCAAGCCATATTGGCAGCGGGCGGCTTATCAGCAGGCCTATTGCGCACAGCAGACCCGATACGCAAAGCGCGCTGAGCACGCCGTGCTTCACCACCGTGCGCGCGTCCTTATCATGCCCCGCGCCTATATGATGCGCCACCTGCACGGAAAAGCCCGCCGCTATTGCATAGGTTATGCCGCTGAGCAGCCATGTGCTGGTGGAAACAAGGCCTATCGCCGCGGATGCGTTCGCGCCCAGCGCGCCGACCATTGCGGAATCGATATACTGCATAACTATGGTGGTTATCTGCGTAAGTATAGCGGGCAGGCTCAGCCGCCACACCGTGGCTATTTGCGGGCGCAGCTCGCCCCAATTCAGTCGTTTCATGCACTTATCTCCCGATAATATCTAATGGTAGCTTAACATGAGGGGCAAAGTATGTCAATAAACGGCAAATACCCGACCGCGCGGCCGGGTATTCGCTTTATCTAAGCTTTTATGCTTTGATTATTTGGTGAAGGTGCAGCCAGCGTCGAATTCGATGGTGCCCTTGTAGTTCTTGATGGCGCCGGTGACTGTTATCACGTCGCCTTCGGCCAGCTTATCCGCACCCTCGCCGGTGAGGCGGAAGCACTGGATGGCATAGTCGTTCAGGCCGCCGACCACTATGGTGACGGTGATGTTGTTGTACTCCGCGCTGAAAGCGGTGTCTATGGAGGTGATAGTGCCGGTCAGGGTCTTGGTGCCCATCATCTGCGCGCCGTCCTCAAGGGTGTAAGCGCGGGCAACAATCTTGGCTCCGGTCACGGCGTCGGCGGGGATAAGGGTGCAGCCGGCGTCGAACTCGATGGTGCCCTTGTAGTTCTTCAGCGTGCCGAACACGGCGATCTCGTCGCCGACGGCCAGCTTGTCAGCGCCTTCGCCACAGAGACGGAAGCACTGTACGGGCTTATCCTCTATGCCGTCGCAAACTATGGTAACGGTCACGTTGTTGTACTCCGCGCTGAACGGAGTATCGATGGAGGTTATAACGCCCTTGAGAGCGGTGGCGTTGAGCATGGCGGCGCCTTCTTCAAGCGCGTAGGCATTCTCAAGCAGCTTGGCCTGGTTGAGTATCTCGCCCTTGCCGACGTATGCGCAGCCCGCGTCGAACTCGATAGTGCCCTTGTAGTTCTTTATGGTGCCTTCAACGGTTATTTCGTCGCCAACGGCCAGGGCGTCCGCGCCCTCACCGGCAAGGCGGAAGCACTGCACGGGGTATTCTTCCATGCCCTTTACGGCTATGGTAACGGTGATGTTGTTGTATTCGGCGCTGAACGGAGTGTCGATAGACACAACGGTGCCGAACAGGCGCTGGGTGCCTTCAAGCGCCGCGCCCTCTTCCAGTTCGTAACCGGCGGAGACTATTTCGTCATAGCTAGCGGTGCCAAGATCGAATCCCTTGGGAACCATGTGGGCAAAGCTTTCGGAAACGGAAGCGCCGTTTTCGTCCGCTATGGTGGCGGTAAGGGTGTATTCGGAATCCTCGGCGCAGGCTTCGTTGACGTCGATGGTGACCATCTTGTCCTCGCCCAGTTCGCCGACGACTACGGCATCCTCTGCGCCGCTGGTGATCTCAACGGTCCACTGTATCTGGTAGGATACGCCGTCAACCACGGCAAAACCGACTACCTGATAATCGGCGGGGGTCTTTACCGCGCTCTTTTTGTACATCAGCTTTATGTAAGCCGCGGCGTTTTCAAGCGCCTGAGTGTTGTCAACAACGGGTTCCGCGCTGGGTTCAACGGTCTCTGCGGGTTCGTTGCTGGGCTCTACCGTGGGGGTAGGCTCGTCCGCGGGGGCGGAGCAGCCGGCAAACGCCGCTACGAACAGCGCCAGCGCTATTATGTATGCTACTATCCTTTTCATGTTTACTCCCTCTTTTTAGGTTTATTTTTAGTGTATGGAAATACCTTCTGCCGTGAATACGTGCAGCTGCGGCGCATTGTCATACATGTCCACGGCTGCGCGCACGTCTATCGTTTTTCCGGAAAGGGTATTGGGGTCGAAAGCCTCGCCGTTTAGTTTAAGCGGCTCCAGCCTTACGGTAACTTCGGCATCGCCTGCAGCGCAGGAAAGCGTTGCGCAGCCGCTTTCGGCAACGTAAACGCTTTGCACCGTTAAACCGTCCATCTCAACGGTGGTGTTCATGGCAATGTCGCTCAGCTTATATTCTGCCGCACCGTTTTCGGTTTCTATGCTCACCATTGCGGATGCAAAATCATCCGCGCTTATGTTCACATAGCCTGCCGCGTTGCCTTTGCTCAGCTTTTGCAGATTATTCGGATCATCCGGTTTCATCTGCCGGTAGCTCAGGCCGGACACCTGATAGTAGCCGCCCGCTTCATAATACTGAACGGTGCCCACTATCCGCGCCCGATTGCCCACGGAAAGTATATCAAGCCCCGCGCCGGAAAGGCCGTAGCCGTAATAGGCACTGATACCGTAATACCTGTCCGTTTCCGCGTCATGATCCTCGATAAACACGCCGTTTCCGCTGTTTATGGTTATAACGCCCTCAAACGCTACCTTTTTGCCGTTATAGCTTTCTATGCCGCACCTAAGCTCCTTCAGGGTAAGCTCAACAGCGTCCCCGTAATAGAAGTCCGGGTCTTTTTCGCCCGAATACAGGTTAAGCTTATTGGCCTTGGCCTGGTTTATGGCTGCGGTGCAGGTTGAGCCATAGCGGTTGTTTGCCGAAGAATAGGCGCGGGCAAGGCCGTTTTGCAGTAGCTCTATATTAAGGTTGCGGTATTCGCCGGCCTTTTCGGCCTTATACCATACCCAAACAAGATATCTGCCGCCGGTGGAGTCGAAATCCCAATTCCCGTCGTCCGATTCGATCATTATGGAATAGGCGTTTGACAGCTTCTCCTTTGTGAATTCGGATGCCGCCTTGCCGTATTCCTCTATTTTGCCGGTGGATTCCGGCGTATCTATGCCTATGAAGCGGGCCTTCAGCACGCCGGAGGGCATTATGCTTTCCGGCACGAAGAAATGCACGGTGTCGCCGTCAACAAACGACTTTACCGTAACCTCCTGCTTCGCTGTATCCGCGCCCGAAGGCTTTACGGATGCGGCATAGTCAATGCTTTCGCTTGCCGCGGCAGCGGGCGATGGCGCGGCTTCGGGCGTGCTGCTCACGGGAGCGGTCTGCTCGGCGTCTGTTTGCGCGGGCGTGGGCAAAGCGCCGTCCTTTTGCGGCGTGCAGCCGAATATGCAAAGCGCCAGTATTATCAGCGCCAATGCCGGGGCAAGCTTTTTCATAACGTTACTTCCTTAAAAACCGGGCTTATATTAGCCGTTGTATTCGCACTCGTCCACGGCCTCGGCAAAGGCAGCCTCTATCATGGCGTCCACGTTGCCGCCATCGTCCGCGGTAAGGCACTTGGTCAGCAGGGTACCGACCTGGTCGCGCGCGGTGGAAGAACCGTTGAAGGCGGGGGAGGTGTAGTAGTAATCTTCCTGCTCAAGGCAGACCTTGGCACTGAGGGCGGAGATGTACTTGCCGCCGTCGGCCTGGGCGATGAAGGAAGCGTAAGCTTCGTTATCGGCAACGCTCTTGAGTACGGGAACATAACCGGAGGCCATGGAGAACTCGGCCTGGAAATCGGTGCTGGTGGTCAGGAACTTGATGAAGAGCCAGCTGGCTACGACTTCCTGATCGTTATCCTTCTTGAATATGCATACGCTGGGGCCCTGGGAAATGACCTTGTTGTTGCCATTGCCGAGCTGGGGTATGGTGCTGATGCCTACTTCGAAAGGATAGTTGCCTTCCGCATCGGCTGCGGGACGCTGATAGGTAGCGCCGGCGGAGGAGCCGATGGACATATAGCTCTTAACTTCCTCGGTGGAGGTGAACAGGCCGGAGGTGTAGGCGCCGTAGAGCTTCTGGGTGGTCAGGTAGCCCTTCTGGTACCATTCGCGGAACATCTTTATGAAGCCGCGGTTGGTTTCGTTATTGAACAGATAATGGTCGCCGGAGGCGCTGGTGTAAGGGGAACCGTACTGTTCGCACATGGTGATGAACCAGTTGCTCTCGCTGTCGTAACCAAGGGGAATGGAGTTGGGGTCGATCTCCTTTATCTTGGCGCAGGTAGCTTCCATCTCTTCCCAGGTGGTGGGGACGGTAAGGCCGTTGGCGTCAAAGAAGGTCTTGTTGTAGTAAAGAACCTCGGTGGACTTGGAGAACGGCATGGTGTACATGAGGCCGTCGCCAAACTGGGTACCTTCGGCATAGTAACCGGGGATGAAGTCCGCCTTCTGCTCGTCGGTCAGGCCGAGTATTTCGGTGGTGCCGTCCGCGCGGGCAACTTCAGTCTGGCTGTTGATAAGGCTGTCAAGCGTGGCAACAGCGCCGGCCAGATTGTAAAGCGCAACATGGTCAGGATAGCAGTAAGCTATGTTGGGCTGGTTGCCGACGGTGATCTCGGTGCTGATCTGGTCGCGCACGTCGTCATAGCTGCCGATCTTTTCGGCGGTGATGTGAATGTTGGGATAGAGCTTGTTGAACTCTTCAATGTAAAGGTTCAGCACGTCGCTCAGGTTGGTGCCCATGGTGTGATAGAAGGTCAGGTTGACTTCGCTTCCGTCGTAACCGGCTTCGGGAACAGTGAAGTTGCCTTCGCTCACGGGTTCGGTGGTCTGCTGATCGTTGTCAGCGGGGGTACCGGCGTTGTCGGTAGCAGTGGGGTCGGCGGTCTGCTGATCGTCGGTGTTGGCGGGGGTGTTGTTGGTGCCGGCAGTCAGGATCAGCGCGCTGAATACCATAAGTACCGCCAACATGGTTGCCAGGATACGTTTTGTCATTTTTTGTTTTCCTTGCCTTTCTTTATGCTTAGCATAAATTTATTTTTTTTTAGCCTTTTATGCCGCTTCGGCTTACGCCCTTCATAATATATTTCCTAAGGAATATGAACACCAGGAACAGCGGCGCGGACACCAGCGCTACCGCCGCCATCTGCACGGGATAGTTTACATCTCCCGTGGTATCGGTGAATGCATTCCTAAGGCCGTTGGTTATGAGCCTGTGCGCATCGTCGTTGGCAACAAGACGCGGCCATATATATGAATTCCATGCGCCCATCATCTTGAGTATCGTTATGGAGATGAGCGTAGGCAGCGACAACGGTATCATTACCTTGCAAAGGTATTTGAAATCGCTTGTGCCGTCCATCTTTGCGGCAAGGTAGAGTTCGTTGGGTATCTGCATGAAATTTTGCCTGAGCAGATAGATATAGAACACGCTTACCAGGAAGGGGACTATAAGCACCGTGTATGTGTTCATCCAGCCGAAGTTGGTAACGGTGCTGTAATTGGTTATGGTGAAAAGCTCGCCAGGTATCATCATTGTTGCAAGCAGGGCGGAGAACAGTATGTTCTTTCCCTTGAACTCCAGCCTTGCGAAGGCGAACGCCGAAAGTATCGTTATAACAAGCGAAAGTATGGTGGATACTATGCCAACATACGCCGTATTGAAGAACAGGCGGCCCAGGCTTGCGGAGGTGAAGGCTTCCGCATAGTTTGACCACAGCACCTTCTGCGGCCAGAACGTGGGCACGCTTTGGCGGTATTCCGGCAGGCTTTTAAGGGACGAGTTTATCATCCAGTAAAACGGGAACAGCACCACCAGCGCCATGAATATAAGGAACGCGTAGCAGAACACCTTGGCTATTATGCCAACCGCCCTTGAACGGGCGCGCTCGGCGGAAATATCCCGCTCATGCATCGTTTTTATCGTTTCTTTAGACATATTTTACCTCAATAATGCACGCGCTTTTTGCTGACCTGAAGGTTGATGAGCGTTACCACCAGTATTATGCCGAAAAGTATCAGCGCGGCTGCGCTGGCGCGGCCCTGATTATTGGTGGACAAAGCGTCGTATATAAAGCCTACCATCGTGTTCAGCCTGCCCGCGGCGTCCGCAGGGCCCATGGATTCGCCGAATATACCGATTATGCTGGTGTATTCCTTAAAGCCGCCTATAAAGCCGGTTATCACGACATAGGCAAGCATGGGGGAAAGCAGCGGCACGGTTATGCGCGCGAATATGCGGCGGCGGGACGTGCCGTCCACCTTGGCGGCGTCGTAATACTGCTTATTGATGCTCTGCAGGCCGCCCAGCAGTATAAGTATTTTGAACGGCAGCGCGTTCCAAACGATGTATATTACCATAACGGTAATGTTCGCCGTGTAGGAGGAGCCGTAGTTTATCCAGTTTACGGCTTTGCCGCCGAAAAACTCGATAATGTTGTTTATAATGCCGGCGGTAACGATTATTTCATTCTCCGTGCCGTAAAAGCTGCCGACGATGTTGAACATTGCGGCGAACACCATGCCTATGGCGATGGAGTTGGTAACGTAGGGCAGGAAGAATATGGTCTGCAAGGGCTTTTGCAGCCACTTGATGGAGTTGAGAAACACCGCCACCAGCAGCGCAAGCAGGCTTGATATTGGCACGGTGAGCACGCACAGCAGCACCGTGTTTTTAAGGCAGCTCAAAAACTTTTGATATTTTACTACCTTAACGAAGTTGCCCACGCCGAACGCGAAGCTTTCGCCGCCGGCGACCTTCAGCCCGCTGTACCCTTCAAGAAAGGCCATGCGCACCGTGTTTATTATGGGCCACACAGTGAACACCAGCAATAATACTATCGCCGGGGCAAGGTACAGCCACGCCTTCCATTTATGTTTGCTTTCTACCATTTTTATTTTACCTCGAAGCGAATGCGCTTTTCACTTTCCTTATCGAAGAGGAAAAGCTTATGCGGCTTTACGGAGAAGCGCACGGTTTCCGCATCGTGATCCACGCCCGCGTCCGCATTGATTATGGAGCGGATGGTGGGGTTGGCGCTTGCGGGATTGGAGGACACAACGCTTACGTCCCTGCCCATTACTTCAACGTTTATAAGCTTGCAGCCGAGCGGGCCGTTTTCGTCCAGAATAAAGCCTTCAGGGCGGATGCCGACGTAAACTTCGCCGTCGTCAACGCCGTTCACGCTCAGCACGGCCTCTTCGCCGATATATACCTTGCCGCCCTTGACGGCGCCATTGAAAACGTTTATGGGCGGGGTGCCGAGGAACTTGGCAACGAACAGATTGTCCGGATCGTCATAAACGGCCTGCGGCTTGCCTATCTGCTGCACAACGCCCGCCTTCATGACCACTATAAAGTCGGATATGCTCATGGCCTCGTCCTGGTCATGGGTAACGAAAACGGTGGTTATCTTGGTTTCGCGCTGTATACGGCGTATTTCCTCGCGGGTTTGGAGCCTGAGCCTTGCGTCAAGGTTGGAAAGCGGTTCGTCAAGCAGCAGCACGCGCGGCATTTTTACCAGCGCGCGGGCTATTGCAACGCGCTGCTGCTGGCCGCCGGAAAGCTCGCTGGGCTTGCGGTCCATCAGTTCGTCTATCTGCACAAGCTTTGCCGTTTCATAGGCGCGCTTCAGCATTTCTTCCTTGCTCAGCTTGTCCTCACCCTTCAGATTCTGCAGCGGGAAAAGTATGTTCTGCTTAACGGTAAGGTGCGGATAAAGCGCATAGTTCTGGAACACAAGGCCAACGCCCCTGTTTTCCGGCGCAAGGCCGGTAACGTCGTCCTCGCCGAAGAATATCTGCCCCTTGGTGGGCTTCTGCAGGCCGCATATCATATAAAGCGTGGTGCTTTTGCCGCAGCCGGAAGGACCGAGCAGGCCTATCAGCTTTCCGTCGGGAATGGTAAAGTTGCAGTCGTTTACGGCTATTACCTCCTCGCCAGATTTCTTGTTGCGGCTGGGGAAAGCCTTGGTCACGTTGCGCAGTTCAACTTTCATCGTTTTCGTCCTCGATCCTTTTAGTTTATTTTGTATATCTTGGTTTACCCTTGTTTATTGACCCCATCGCGCGCTGTCCGCTTCGGCGTATTCCCTGCGCCGCGCCTCGCGCTCACGGGCGGAATCGAATATCATTTGACTTTCCATGTCCACCACAACGGTTTGGGCCAGAATGTCGTGTATGGCGGCATTGTTGTTAGTTGCTGCGATAAGCACAATTTGCAGCAGCGCCAGCGCTGCAAGCATTATAAGCCCAACCGTGCCGAGGCTGCCGAATAATATAAGGAAGATTATCAGCAGCGGGGCCATTGTTTCGATGGTGTATTTGCCGAGCAGTGTGCGTATAAGCATGGCTATCGGCTTAACGCGCACGGAGTCGGTCCGCATTACGGCAAGGCCGAATATCTTTTTGCCAACGGTCTGCCCGTTCTTAAACCACAGTACGGGTATTGCGAATTCCAGCGCCATGTACGCGAGCAATACCGAAAGCGACATTATTGCAAGCGAAAGCTGAATTATAATAGAAAACGCCCGGCTGACCTCGGCATCATCGTTAAGCTTTGCATATGCATCAGCATAACGGAGCCGATCCTCTTCACCGAGCGCAAGATATTCTTCATCCGAAATATTAAAATCAATGCCATACAGCTGTTCGTATTCTGTATAGTATCGCTGCAGATTATCATTATAATTATCGTAACCGAACGCGGCGGAAAGCAAAAGCGCGAACCCTGTTGCGAGTACGCTCAGCAGAATAACGTCCAGCAGCCAGGCGGACGCGCGCTTGAGCATGCTTGCCTTCTGCAGATCGAACATGGGCTTTCCTCCGTTTCCGCGGCAAAGAACCGCTTTTCGTTAAAACAGGCGCAGCATATACATGAGCCGCGCAATCATACATAATTGTACAATGTTTGATAAAAACATGCAACATTATTTGCGTTCGCTTTTACTTATATCGTGTGCGGGGCTGTTGACTTATCGGTGGGGATGGGGTAATATGCAAGCTGCACTAATAATTCAGGACGGTGAAAACACCTATGATAAAGTTGCTTATAAGCGACCTTGACGATACTTTATACGATTGGACGGGCTTTTTCGTGCCCGCGTTTTACGCAATGGCGGACGAGATCGCCCGCATGACCGGCATAGACGAAAAAAAGCTGCTGAATGAATACATGGCGGCGCATCAGCGGCTCGGCTCGGTGGAATACCCCTATGCAACGCTTGAGCTGCCCAGCATAAAGGCATACTATAATAATGCCCCTGCGGAGGAGATGAAGGCCGCGCTGAGGCCGGCGTTCACCGTGTTCAATTCCGTAAGGGAAAGCCATCTGCACCTTTTGTCGGGCGTGGAGGAGATGCTGCGCGCGCTGACGGAAATGGGCGTGACGCTGATAGCCTATACTGAATCTTCCAAAGAAAACGGGTTTTACAGGCTGATGAAGCTTGGAATAGAGCCGTATTTCAAGCACGTGTATACGTTTGAAAGCCAATTCAAGAGCGCATACGCCTTCAGCGAAAAGGTGCGCACGGTGCAGACAAAGAAGCCTGACGTGGCGGTAATCGAGCGCATATGCGCGGGAGAGGGCTATGATAAGAGCGAAGTGATGTACCTTGGCGATAACCTTACAAAGGACATGTACATGGCCAAAATGGCCGGCGTTACGGCCGTATGGATGCACAGAAAGTGCGAAAACGAGGATTACAAAAATAAGCTGCTTGCCATAACAAGCTGGACGGAGGCCGAATACGCGCGGGACGTGGAGCTGAAGCAATACATGCAGCAGCACGGCATAAGGCCGGATTATGAAATAAGCGACGCGCGGGAGCTGATAGCCATTGCGGCTAAATGATGCTGAGCGCCTTTAGCGCCTGAACCGACGTAAATTCGGGCGTTATGAACGCAAGCTCCGCTGTTTCAAACGGCAACGCCGCGCCGCCTGTGAGCGTTATAAGCTGCCGGTTGAGCAGGAGCCTATCTATGTTCATCAATATTGATTCCCTCAGCGCGGGCTGCTTTATGCGGTCCGCGTTTTGCATTACGCCGTCGAGCGAGCCGAATTCGTTTATCAGCCGCGCCGCAGTTTTGGGGCCTACGCGGGGCACGCCGCGTATATTGTCCGATGCATCGCCGCAAAGGGCTTTCATGTCCGCGTATTTATCTGCGCCTATGCCGAATTTTTCAAGTATATACTCTTCGCCGCAAAGAGCGGTGCTTTTGCCGCGGTATCTAAGCACGCTCACATTGGGGGAGATAAGCTGGAAATAGTCGCTGTCGAACGATGAAATTATTATTTCCGTATCATCAGTTCGGTTGAACACATATGCCGCCACGATGTCGTCCGTTTCGCAGTCGGTAATTTCGGTATGCTTTATGCCCATGAAGTCAAGCGCCGAGTATATGTCCGCCAGCTGAGAAAACGGCGTGTCGTCCTCCGCCATTTGGCTGTAATCCACGCGGTTGGCCTTATATGCGGGGTCAAGCGCGGCGCGCGGGTTTTCATGCTCGCCATCGAATAGCACAACGGCGTGCGTGGGCCGCACCATGCGTATTATTTTCATAAGCGCGCCTACGAAGCCGATAGTGCCGTGTACCGACCGCCCGCTTTTGCCAATTATGCGCGCGGGCATACCATAGAACATTTGGAACAGCAGATTGCTCCCGTCAACAATAAGCAGCTTTTGCATGGAGGACTCCTTGGGATGATTTAGCTTTCAAATATAGCATGAAAACGGGGCAAAGGCAATAATTTGCTTGCATATCGGCGCGGCATGAGTATAATAATAAAAAAGGCGCCTGCCGGCAACGGTTGGCCGCAAGTTATGATTTACAAAAAAGTAACCGATACTTTTGGCGAAGACGGTTACTTTTTGTTTGTATTGCGCTTATTCGCAGAAAGCTCATTGAGCAAACGAACAAAGTCTATGATCAAACCGGCAAAATCAATGATAATGCTCAATAACATCATAGTGCCACCTCCTTTCCCAAATTATTTCAGGAATGGGTATGGCCAACCGTCTGTCGTGCAGGGGCAAACGCCAATTTAATTATAATGGAGAATGATGCGAAATTGCAAGAAAAAAGCTGATAAAACGCACTTAAAGGCTCCCCGGCCGGGGAGCTGGCAAACCGAAGGTTTGACTGAGGGGTTGACGTAAATAGGTGAAGCTTCTTTCTTTTTAACCCCTCCGGCTGCTCGCTTTGCTCGCATCCACCTCCCCTTTCAGGGCAGGCTTTTAGTTTGAGTTTGCACCGTACCCCAAAGGCGCCACCGCTTGCGGGGGAGCTGTCTGTGAACGATAGTGAACAGACTGAGGGGGAACATCTCGTGGCACTTGGCATCTCCGAGCCGTTCCCCTTTCGACTGCTCATTTCATTCGCAGCCACTTTCCCCATTCCATGGGGACAGCTTTTGGATAGCGATAGTAATAACTGCACACAAAAACCCGGAACGGCATCTGCCGTCCCGGGTTTTGTTAGTCAATGCATTACTGCATGTCGTTGAGCTTCTTGTAGTATTCGTACTTATCCTTTGCTTCGTGCTCGGCGCGGTCGAACAGCTTGTCGGCCACTTCGGGGAACTGAGCCAGCAGGGAAGCGTAGCGAACTTCGCCCATTATGAAATCGCGGTAAGGTATGGTCGCGGGCTTGCTGTCCAGAGTGAAGGGGTTCTTGCCCTGGGCGGTAAGGTCCGGATTGTAACGGTAAAGCTGCCAATAACCGGCTTCAACGGCCTTCTTGGCCTCGGCCTGGCTCTTGCCCATGCCTTCCTTTACCTTCAGGCCGTGGTTGATGCAGGGAGCGTAGGCG
>CAVDFM010000050.1:0-4490 GCA_963608365.1 bacterium
AATTAAGCTTAACGGCTTGCATAAGCGCCCCGTTCACACGGGGCGCTTTGTGTATGTGGGGGTTAACTCCCTCAGTCTCGCCTACGGCTCGCCAGCTCCCTCAAAGAGGGAGCCTTTTGGTGCTATCGCCAACCAAAAGCTGTCCCCGTTTACGGGGAAAGTGGCTGCGAATGTAATGAGCAGACGAAAGGGGAATGGCTCAAAGCTGCCAAGCGCCGCGAGATGTTCCCCCTCAGTCGGCTTACGCCGACAGCTCCCCCGCAAGCGGTGGCGCCTTTTGGTGCGCTTTCAGACTCAACATATAATTTTGTAAAGTATCCATATCCAATCCAAATTTACTCCCATTATTGACAAAATAAACCGCGTCTATTATACTCAGTTCATAAGGTGCCTATGGCATGGATCGATAGAAACAGTCAGTTAAAAAGAAGCAGTAAATGTTGAACCCGTAAAACCGAACAGCTAAGGAGGGTGATTCCATTGCACCGGTGATGTTTCAGCACCATCAGGGAATAGAGCCACAAAGGATTTTTAGGGAGAGACGGACATGAAAAGACCACATTATATCAGGCGCGGCATTTGCGCATTGGCTGCGGCAGCAATGCTGGCGGGCTTATGTTCCTGCGCCCCGAAGGCGGAAACACCCCAGCCGCGGCGCGCCGCAAAGGGAATGACAAGAGTGTTTGTGGGCAGCGGCTTGGGCAAGGAGTACGTTGTTAAAAACGATACTTCAACCTGCCTGAAGTTCAAAAACAGAGAGGACATGATACGCATATGGGGAATAGACGAAATGGTGGACGGCTATTGCGAAACCACAACGTACGTTGAGCGCATGTGCGACCATGAGTAAACAGAAGGATGGGAGGTAAAAATATGAAAAAGCAGGCTTATATTATAAGAATTATCTGCGTGGTGTGTATCACGGCAATGCTGCTGGGCATGTGCGCCTGCACGGGCGATGCACAGACGGAGCAGCCAATACAAACGCCGACAGGCACGCAGACCATACCGGAAGTTGAACCCACGGCAAAGCCGGACATAGGCAGCACCGATGCAGCCGGCGCGGAGGAGATAATTGCCGCGTTTACGGGAGAGGCGATGGAAGGCCGCGTGGTGGGCAGCAATGGCAACCGCAAGGCGGCGGAGTACATTGCGGATTATTTTGAAGCGATAGGCCTTGAGCCGATGTTTGACAACTACCTTATGGAATACGATGACGAGGTGATTGACACATCCGCGCAGCCTGAGGTGACGCTGATTGCCGCAGACGGCAGCGAAACGCCGCTGGTGCTCGGCGTGGACTATAATGCAACAGCGGCTTTTGCGGATATAGACATACAGGCGCCGTTAAGTAAAGACGCGGCGGAGTGCGCGGAGGGCAAGGCGATATTCTTCTCCAACGATTCAAATGAAGCCATAGAATATGCCAGAAACGACGCGTCCAGGGTTGCTATATATAACTCCTTTAATAACAATGGCACGTTTTTGCACAGGGTAAGGTCTATGCGCGGATTGCAGATAGGTCTGCTGAACGGCAAAGCGTATTCAAAGCTGAGGGATGCGGCGCAGGTGCGTATTCATGCCAAGCAGTCCGCGTCAGACGGAACGGCATGGAACGTGGTCGGCCGCATTAAGGGCAGCGATTCAAGCCAGGCGTTTGTTGTGATGGCTCATTTTGACGGCAGCGGTATTATGGGAGAAGTGCTGTTCCCGTCCGCGCATGACAATGCCAGCGGTACAACCACAATGATGCGCGCGGCGGCATATTATGCGGAAAGCGGCGTTACTCCTGCTCAGGACGTAATATTCGTAGCTACGAATGGCGAGGAAAGCGGAAAGGGCGGAGCAAGGGCATTCAATACATACATAAGTGCCAAATATGAAAAGGTAAACGGCATAAACATAGACTGCATAGGCCGCGCAGGGCGTGACTTCATTGATGTGTATACGGACAGCGAAATGCCGGGAGCGAATCCGCTGGCCAATGCAATGGTTGAACTGGGCAGCGGCGTGAACACGCGGGAAAGGTGCGAAGAATACTCCGGCGATAACAGGTCGTTTGACGTGGGGGCATGCATAACGCTTGCGGACTGCGAAACGGAGTTGGACGACCCGGTGCTGCACCATGCCATTGACAAGGCCGAAAATTTGGACAGCGAACGGATAGAAGCAGCGGCAAAACTTGTAGCGGAGTTCCTTACGGAATATGACGGCAAGCTGTTTGATAAACCGGAGCCGGAAGAAATGCCTTCGGGCGGCGGTCGGAACACGGCTGCAAAACGGGAAAGCGTGGTTGCGCAATACAATATTGCCGAAGATGAGTTTGTGCTGCTGAAAGAAAGGAAGTGGGATGCGAACTTCTACTTCGGGCGCAAAATAAACGAACCCAACGCGATAATGAAAATGTTCCCTGGCGTTAACATTCCCGATAAGATAGGGGAGTTTGAATTTGATTCGCTTACAACTTATTCAAGCTGGATGGCGGACGGAGTTGCCGAGGGAACTTATGTAGGCGATAACATATCGTTTGAAGGTATGCATTTCCCTGCGAATACATTTGAAACCGGCAAAGTATATCCTGCTTCCGCAATGTTTGATATGGAATTACTGAGTGTTAACTTTGGTATTGAGTATAAAGCGGGGGAAAAGGACGTAAGCGTGAAATATCTTGTATCCTCGGAATCAGAGAGTGCAAATGAAGTAACGCCGGAGATGGATGCGGGTAAACTGCTGGGCGATGATATGCTAAGCGGAATAGAACTCCATTTTGACGGCGATGTTTGCTACGGAGGGTATTACAGCATAGAAGGTGCAAGCGTTCTTGTAATGATGTCGGGCGGCGTATCCATGGAACAGGCGGCGGAGATACTGAAGGCGCTGGACATAAAGGGCGCGGTGGAAGCGATGATGTAAGGAGGAGGGATACTCCAAACAATTAGCCCAAGGTTTCACAATTCCTCTGTTGTAAAACGGGGCGCGTAAATGTACAATAATGTCAAAACTCAAGGGAGGTTTTGAGATGAGCGTTTTTACGGACAAATGGATAGATGAGCATAAGGACGAACTGGTGGAGAAGCTTCAGCAGTGCGTTAGGATAAACTCCGTGCGCGACGACGGCAGCGCAAGGGAAGGCGCACCCTTTGGCGAGGGCGCGGCGAAGTGCCTGGAGGACACGCTGAATACCGCAAAGGCGATGGGCTTTGAGGTGAAAAACCTTGACGGCTACTGCGGCACGGTGGACTACGGCACGGGCGAGGAGCAGCTTGGCATACTGGCGCACCTTGATGTGGTGCCCGAAGGCGAAGGCTGGACATATCCGCCCTATGCCGCGGAAATCCATGACGGCCGCCTGTACGGCCGCGGCACCATGGACGATAAAGGCCCCGCGTTTGCGGCGCTGTTCGGACTGGCGGCGGTAAAGGCAAGCGGAGTTGAGACCAAGCGCCGCGTAAGGCTGATACTTGGCTGCGACGAAGAATGCGGCATGGGCTGCCTGCATCATTATAACGAGGTGGAGAAGGCGCCGGATATGTGCTTCTCTCCCGATGCAAGCTATCCGCTGGTAAATTCCGAAAAGATGATATACAACAGCGCCTATCGCAAGGAATATGCTTCCTCCGTGCGCGTAAAGGCCGGCACGGTATCCAACGCCGTACCCGGCAAGGCGGAAGTTTTCGTCCCCGTAAGCGCGGATGAAGTGAACGCCGCCGTGGCAAAGCTTGGCAATGCGGACTTTACATATAATGTAAGCGCGGCGGATAACGGCGCGAACGTAGTAATAACCGGCATAGCGGCGCATGCGTCCACGCCGGAGCAGGGCAAAAACGCCTTTCTTGCGGCGGTGCAGCTGATGAACGAGCTGAACCTGCCCGAGGAGGATGCCGACACCGTTGCGGTGCTTTGGGACATACTGAAGTTCGATTGCCACGGCGAGAGCATAGGCATAGACTCCACCGATGATTCCGGCAGGCTGACCACCAACGTTGGCGTAATAGACTGGGACGAGACGGGCATAAAGCGCCTGACCATGGACATACGCGCGCCCATAACCGCGAACGGCGAACTGATAACCGAAAAGCTGCGCGATGCATTCGGCAGGGCGAACATGATCGAAACGCACCACGGCTGGAGCGACGGATACTATGTGTCCCCCGAAAGCGAACTGGTAAGCAAGCTGATAGGCGTATATAACGCGCGCTTCAACGTAAATGCGAAGCCCATGGCGATAGGCGGCGGTACCTATGCGCGCCACCTTACCAACGCCGTTGCATTCGGTACCGAGCGCGAGGATGAGCCCGCCTGCATACACATGGCGGATGAGAACATACGCATAGATCACCTGATTGAGGACGCCAAGATAATGGCGGACGCAATACTGGCGCTTGCGGCGAAATAAAGGCAGCTTGACGCATAAATAAGCAAAGTAAAACGACGCGACCGAGAAAGTCGCGTCGTTTTTGTATTTATGCTTACTTCAGCTCGTATTGCTT
>CAVDFM010000050.1:4500-10633 GCA_963608365.1 bacterium
CGGCCTTGTATTGGGTATCGTTGCCGCTCTTTACGGTGTTGAGATATTCATGCGTATCAAATTCGCCGCGGTCTATTTCCGTTACGCATACGGCTATGTTTGAGCAATGGTCGCTTATGCGCTCGCAGTTGTTCAGAAGGTCGTTCAGTATAAAACCGAGTTCTATCGTGCAGCGGCCCGCCTGCAGACGCTCTATGTGGCGGCGCTTTATCTGGCCAATGAGCACGTCTATCACCTGCTCCAGCGGTTCCACGTGCGCGGCCTTTTCAAGATCGTTATTCACAAACGAATCTATTGAAAGGGAAAGCACATCGTTTAACGCCTTGAACAGCAGGCCGAGTTCTTCCTTCGCCTCCACGGAAAAATGCAGCCCTTTGTCCTTCATTTCGTCCGCGCTGTTCTTTATGTTCAGCGCATGGTCGCCAATGCGCTCAAAATCGTTTATGCTGTGCAGCAGCTTGGAAACATCCTGGCTGTCGCTTTCGTTCAGCGCGCATGCCGCCACCTTAACAAGGAATGTGCCCAGCTTATCTTCATATGTATCCAGTTCGCTTTCGCCTTCCTTTATGGCTTCGGCCTTATGGGCATCGTATTTCTGCATTATGCTTAGTGAATCAAGCACGGTATCCTTGGCAAGGGCAGCCATGGTGCAGGTCATGTTGAAGCTTTCGTGCACGGCCATGCCGGGGGAGAGAAGCAGCCTTTCATCAAGGAATATCTTTTCGCGCTGCTTTTCATCCTCCCCAACGGGGATTATTATGCGGGACAGGGCAACAAGCTGCTTGCCGAAGGGCAGCAGTACGAACGTTGTTACGGCATTGAAAACGCTGTGGCACAGCGCTATGCCCGCGGCGTCGGCCGAATTTGAAAGGAAGGGGAAGCCTCCGAGCAGGCCGCCTATGCCATAGAACACCACAAGGCCGAGCACCGTGCCTATCATATTGAACACAATATGGATTATTGCCACGCGGCGGGCGTTTTTGCTGGTGCCTATGCTGGAGATGAGCGCGGTGACGCAGGTGCCTATGTTAAGGCCCATTACCACCGGTATAGCCATGCCGTATGTTATCATGCCCGTGAGGGACAGCGCCTGCAATATGCCCATGCTTGCGGCGCTGCTTTGAATTATGCCTGTGAATATCATGCCCACAAGCACGCCGAGCACGGGATTATTAAAGGAAGTAAGTATGCTTGCAAATTCCGGAATGTCCTTCAGCGGGGCCACGGCGTCGCCCATCATGGTCATGCCGAACATAAGTATTGCAAAGCCCACCATAACGCCGCCCATGTCGCGCCGCTTCTGCGTTTTGCATACCATTATCATTGCCACGCCTATAAGGGCGATAACAGGGGAGAAGTTCTCCGGCTTGAGCATGCTCAAAAGCACGCTGCTGCTGTTTATGCCCGCAAGGGAGAGTATCCACGCGGTGAGCGTTGTGCCTATGTTGCTGCCCATTATCATGCCCGTGGTCTGCTCAAGATTGAGTATGCCGCTGTTCACAAGGCCAACAAGCATTACCGTAAGGGCTGAGGAGGACTGAATGGCGATGGTCACGCCCGCGCCGAAGGCAAGGCTTTTGAAAGTGTTTGAGGTCATGCGCTGGAGCGTTGATTGCAGCTTGCCGCCGGAAAGCTTTTCAAGCCCGCCGCTCATGGTATGCATACCGTAAAGGAACATGGCAAGGCCGCCAAGCAGCGTGAGCACAGAGAAGATGTCCATTCTTTATATCTCCTAAACAAAAATTTATATATCAATAAAAACCTTTAATAGTATATAGGCCGGCATGAATATATGCAAGCATAAATTGCGGGATTTGCATTAGAAAATGATGAGAAAATTTTTATTATGGAATAATAAGCTAAACCCCATGTATGAAGCGCCAGCGCGGCGAGGAAAAGCCGATATTGTTAATTATCCGTGACTATTGGGCGCAAAGGGGGCTCGACGGGTTGCAATAGTGCGGGAAAAATAGTAAAATAAACCGATTATCGATGTTGAGCCGCGCTTTGGCGCGGTGATGGAGGTATTTGTGAGTCTGGCGCTAAAGGTAAAGAAGTTTATCAACTCCGAACACAGCGGAGAATATGTGGACATAATTCTTCCGGGGGAGATAGGCATAAACAGCGCAGCAAGCGTTAAGCTGAAGCCAAAGAAGGAAAGCGGCGCACCCGCGGAGGCGGAGGACGCGGCAAGCTTCGATCCGGACGATCCTATGGACGAGGCCAATGAGAATGAGGGCGAGGCGCAGGATATAAACCAAGGCACTATGCAGCAGGAACGCTGCCGCATACATTATATGGAAGCCGGCATGGGGGAACCGCTGCTGCTTATACATACCGTAGGGCAGTCGCTTTACACCTGGCGCGGCGTATTCAATCTGCTCAGCGCCCGTTATAGGGTAATAGCAATAGATCTGCCGGGGTTCGGCTATTCGGACAGGCCGGAGAATTTCAGCTTCAGCGTGGAGGATTATGCCGAGGTCATCGCCCGCTTTATGGATGCGAAGGGCATAGAATCGGCGCACATTGCCGCGTTTTCGATGGGCGGGGCGTATGCCGTAAGCTTTGCGCTCAGGCATCCTGAGCGCATGGGCAGGCTGGTGCTGCTTTCCCCTGGCGGGATAACGCCGGAAATGCCGCTGACCATAAGGATGATAGACAGCCCGCTTTTCGGCTTCATAGCCAGCATGCTGTATAACATGAACGCGGTGGAAAAGCTGCTAAGCGACGCGGTGTTTGATTTGACCAACATAACGCCAGACGTTGTGCAGGAATACTATAAGCCCATTGCGGACAGCGTGAGCCGCCGCTGCGTAAGGCGCGCGCTGCAATATTTTGACGATGAACCCATAGTTGCGCGGCTTAGGGAGCTGGAAGTGCCGGTGCTTATACTTACCGGCGGCGAAGATAAGTGGCACACGCCGGAAAGCCCGACAATGGAGCTTTACCACAGCGCCATAAGGGACTGCGGCTATTCGCTGATACGCAACGCTGGGCATTTGATGCACGAGGAAAAACCTGAAAGGGTGGCCGCGGCAATGTTTGAATTCATACCGGCGGCCGTACCGGAAGTATGAAACAAAGTTCAAAACTGATATTTTTTGCGGCGATGTGCATTGCGCTCGTCGTTGCGCTGATAATCTATGTTTCGCTGAGCGCGAAGGAGAACCCCCGCGCCGAATCCCCCGTGAGGATAAGCGAAATAATGGACAGCAACAAAGGCTCCGTCCCCGATGAAAACGGGGAGTATTACGACTGGGTGGAGCTGTATAATTCCTCTGCCGGGGCGGTGGACATATCCGGCTATGGCCTCAGCGACGACATAACCGGAGGAGTAAAGTTCGTTTTCCCGCAGGGGACAAAGCTTGAAGCGAGCGGCCGCATAGTAGTGTGGTGCGCGGGCGGGGAGCACGAAGGCGGCCTGTACGCGCCGTTTTCGCTCAGCGCGGGCGAAAGCGTTATATTGTATAACTCCACCGGCGGCACGATAGACAGCGTTATGACCAAGTCCGTTGAAAAGGGCAATACTTACGCCCTGGGCCAGAACGGCCTTTGGAGCGAGATGCGGCCTTCACCCGGATACCCGAACACGGACGAGGGCATTAAGGCATACGAAGCCTATCTTATGGAAACGGGCGAGGACTGCGGGGTATACATAAACGAATTTATGGCATCCAACGCAACCACCGTTGCCGATTCATACGGCAATTACAGCGACTGGATAGAGCTTTATAATTCGACCGACGCGGAGGTTGACATTTCCGGCTTCGGCATAAGCGACAACATTGCCCAGCCCAAGAAATACGTTCTGCCCGAAGGCACGGTAATAGCCGCAAAGAGCTATCTTTTGATATTCTGCTCCGGCAATCAGGGCTTCAGCGAAACGGGCGAACTTCACGCGCCGTTCAAGCTGAAGGCATACGGGGAGGATGTTGTGCTTTCCTCACGCAACGGCTCTATAATAGACAGCTACTCATACGGCCTGCAGCAGACGGATTCATCCATGGCGCGCACGGTTGACGGCGCGGGCGAATGGCAGCAGAACAGCCACCCGACGCCGGGCTACCCGAACGACGACGCGGGCTATAACCAGTTCATGGCAAGCGCTGCGCTGCCCAAGGGGAACATTGTAATAAGCGAGATAATGGGCAGAAACCAGTCCGCGTATAAAGCGCCGGACGGGAATTATTACGACATAATAGAACTTGAGAACACCGGCAGCGAGCCGGTCTCTCTTTTGGGGTATGCTTTGAGCAACAATCCTAAGAACCCCAAAAGCTATGTGTTCGGGGACGTAAGCATACCGGCCGGCGGGCACATAGTCGTTTATGCCAAAGGGAAGGGCGCATCCGCCCAAACCGAAGGGAGCGAGCTCAGCTGCGCGTTCGGCATAAGCAAGGACGGCGACAGCGTGTATCTTTTCGACCCCAACGGCATTATTTGCGACAAATTGCAGGCCGCCTCATTCCTGCCAAACGTAAGCTACGGCAGGGACGCGGCGGGCAAGCTTGCATACTTCACCCAACCCACCGTGGGCGCTGCCAATGGTACCGGCTATGAAGGCATCACGGCGGTGCCCGTTTTTTCAAAAACGCCGGGCGTATATGACGAAGCTATACAAATTGCCATAAACGTGCCGGAGGGCGAAACGGTGCATTATACGCTGGACTGCACCACGCCCACCGAATCTTCGCCCGTATACACCGGCCCCATAACCGCGGAGAAGAACACCGTTATACGCGCGGTATCGATGCGGGAAGGCTACATAACAAATTATGTAACGAGCGGCACGTTCCTTTTTACATCCGACAATGTTAACCACGCCGTGCCGATAGTTACGCTGGTGACGGATCCCGATAACCTTTGGGACAGCAAAACGGGCATATATGCCTACGGCGAGAATTTTGACCCCGATCTTCCGTATGCCGAGATGCTGCCCACCGCGAACTATTATCAAAAGGACAGAACGGACGCGCACGCATGGGAGCGGGCGGCGAACTTCGCCATGTTTGATGGGGAAACGAAGCAGCAGGTATTCAACCAGAATATTGGCATACGCATAGCGGGCAGCTTCGGCCGCGGCCGCGCGCAGAAGGGCTTCAACATAGTTGCGCGGGACGAATACGGCGACAGCCGCATGAAATACAAGTTCTTTGACAATTTGGACTTTACTGAATACAAGGCGCTGGTGCTGCGCGCGGGCGCGCAGGACCAGAACCGCAGCAAAATACGCGACGAGCTTGCAGCCGGCCTGCTTGAAGGGACGGACGTGGACTTCCTTTACCAGGCATACAGACCATGCGTGCTGTACCTGAACGGCGAATACTGGGGAGTGTATTTCCTGAGGGAAAAGCGCAACCGCTTCTTCGTGGCGCAGCATGAGGGCACGGACAACACCACGGACATAATAATCGCCAAAGGCTATAAGCAAACCACATACGGCGACGTGACCGAATGGGTGGAATTCTATGACGAAGCCTGCAAGCGCGATCTTTCCAAGGCAGAAAACTATAAGTTCGTTACGGACAACATGGACGTGGACAGCTTTATGGATTACATGATAGCCGAAGTGTACAACGGCAATACCGATACATACAATATCCAGTGCTACAAGATTAAGGGCGGCAAATGGAAATGGATATTCTATGATTTCTGCTGGGGGTTCAATGACGTTAACCATCAGTCCCTCAATGCAAGGATGGGAAACACGGGACTGGACGCGGCGAGCGGAAGGCTTTTCAAGGCGCTGCTGAACAACGCCGAATGGAAGGACAAATTCGTGCGCAGGTTTGCGGAGCTTCTCAATACCGCATTCGCGCCGGACAGGGTTATAGCGCTGGTGGATGAGCTTTACGGCTATGTTCAGCCGGAGATAGCGCGCGAACGCGAAAAGTTCAACGGCGAAACGTTCATGGGCGTTAAGCAGAACAGCCAGGTCCTTGGCACATACGAAGGCTTTGAACGGGAAATAGCGCGCATAAAGGAATTTGCCCAAAAGCGTCCGGATGAGATAAAGAAGCAGCTTAAAAGCGTGCTTGGGCTGAGCGACAGCTACATGGCGGAGGTGTTCGGATGAGCGAGAAAAAGCAGCTTGGCGAAAAGGGATTCCGGCACGAGCTGAAATATTATATTA
>CAVDFM010000050.1:10779-12852 GCA_963608365.1 bacterium
GGCGATCACGCCTTGCTCAGCCGCAAACTTTCGCTTACAATGGAGCAGGATGCATTCGCCAAAAAGAACGGCGGAGAGTATTTTATACGCAGCCTGTACTTTGACGACAGGGACGATTCCGCATTCCGCGAAAAGCTGGACGGCATTGACGAGCGCGATAAGTTCCGTATACGCATATACAACATGCGGGACGACGTGATAAAGCTTGAATGCAAGCATAAGTCCAACGGATACATAAAAAAGCAGTCCGTCAATCTGAGCCGCAAGGAATACGAGCAGCTTATGATGGGCAGGCGCGGCTTTTTGCTGAACAGGCCGGAGCCGTTTGCGCACAGGATGTATCTTGAATTTGCGCAGCGCGCGCTGAAGCCCGCCGTAATAGTTGACTACACGCGCGAACCGTTCGTATTCCCTATGGAGGATGTGCGCATAACGTTTGACAAGGATATCCGCACGGCGTACCGCGCAACGGACATATTCGATGCGAACCTGCCCACATATCCGGTTATAGACGGGGGAGACATGGTGCTGGAAGTCAAGTTCAATCGCTTTTTGTCCACATATGTAAGGTCGCTTTTGCAGCTGGACCGCTGCCAAAGGAGCGCCATAAGCAAATATGTGCTGTGCAGAAAGTTTGAATTGTAAGCCGCGGGGCAACCGAAAGAGCACGAAGGAACTAAGCATAATTAACAAATACGGAGGATAACATGAACGATTTTACCTTTGCAGACATTTTCTCGCTGAGCATGAGCCCGCTTCAGGTCATAGTTACGCTGGTGATGGCGCTTATAGTGGGCGGCTTCATATGCTTTGTATACAAAAAGACGTTTGGCGGCGTGATGTATTCGCGCAACTTCAATCTTAGCCTTGTTGTGCTTACCATGGTAACGGCGCTGATGCTTATGCTTATAAACAACAGCCTTGCGCTGAGTCTTGGCATGGTGGGCGCGCTTTCCATAATCCGCTTCCGCACGGCCATAAAGGACCCCATGGACACGGTGTTCATGTTCTGGAGCGTGGGCGAGGGCATAGCCATAGGCACCAAGTTTTATGACATAGCCATAATATCCGCCATAATAATAGGCGTTGTGCTGGCGGCGATGGGAGCGTTCAAGTTCAAAGGAACGCGGCCGTATATACTGATACTGCACTATGACGAATCCGCCTCCGGCCAGATAAAGCAGATGGTCAAGCAGCTTCCGTCCCCGCGGCTGAAGAGCAAGACCGTGCAGCGCGACGGCATAGAGATGACGCTGGAGCTTAGGCTGAAGGATAACGAGACCGGCTTTGTTGAAAAGTTCATGCGCGTTGAAGGCGTGTACGACGCGGCGCTGATATCGCACCAGGGCGATATAGTGAGCTGAGGAAGATGAAATAAAAGTGGCCGAAAGGCCACTTTTTTAGTATTATTTCTCGGGTAATAATCAGTTGAGGTATTTTATCATTTGAATCAGGTAACGGCCGGACAATCTGCTGTGTTCCTCGCGGTCAAGTTCACGGCGCGCAATGGATTACAGAAAACCTCGGTTCGTTGCTTCTTGCAGCAAACATGGTTGAATCAAAGGATATGTCCAGTTGTCTACTAACTTATCTACAATAATTATCTTTTCTATTTCACTATGAATCTCTCCGAAAGAATACACATCCGCGTAATACAGCATCCCATAAGTTTTTTCATCCGCGTTTTCGTTTACTTTGGCATATCCCTTGACTGAGTAGGCACAAATGGGCGTAATTGCAAAATCTATTGCACCGGTTTCTTCGCTTAATTCGCGCTTTGCAGCACTTAAGATCGATTCACCTTTTTCCCGATGCCCACCCGGAAACTCATAGGTATCCCTTTCTTTATGCTTACAAAATATCCATTTACCATTTGTTTTTGAAATAATTACGGCAACTTTTAGCAGCTTATCGTCCGCCTTGTTGTAAAACTTGATTTCAAGCGTGTTTATGGCATTGGATGAGGATGCTTCACCCGAGCGGAACTGCTCATCCGCCTGAAGGGTTGCTTCTTGCGCTGTACATGTGTGCATATTTGCGGGTTTAGGCATAGTATTCACCTCACTTCAGTAT
>CAVDFM010000051.1:0-12701 GCA_963608365.1 bacterium
GCGCGAAATTATCAGCACCGCCACAACGAACAATATCGCTTCGAATTTTTCTTCCCCTGCAAACGGCCTCAGCGCATAGCATAAAAGCGTTGTCGCCGCCAGCGTGCCGAGCGTTATCCCAACGTCGCGCCATGTTAATCTTACCGGTTTCTTTTTCGCGGACGAGTTCATGTGTATCCCCTTTACCATGATACCTTTTTCGTATTATAAATGTACAACGATTTTCATTTTATTGCAATGCCGCATATTGCCCACTTAGGCCAGAATAAATGCTCTCTTTACGGCTTGACGCATTATCTTAACGCCTTCTTTACGGTCTATACCCGAACTTGTGCCAAAATACGCACACAAGGGCGGCAAAAGCCGCCCCCATGTTGTATAGTTTTATAATCTTCTCCACGCTTCGTCCTTTATCGGCGCGCGGCCGCTCAGCGCACGGTCAATCTCTCTCAGCATGCGCGGCGTGTCCGCATTAAGCGTTCCTTTTAGGTTAATGTAGTTGGATGCATGGTTCGCGCGGAACACGGTGCCCTCGCTGTCCATGTTTTCAAGCATTATTCTGCATTCTTCAAGCGCCACAGCAGGCCCCACGGGCTTCAGCCTTCCCGCCCTGTATTCGTCATACATTGGGCAGCCCGGCTCAAGCATAAGCGAAAGCAGGCCGAAATAGTCCGGCTTCATGCGGCTTACGGCCTCGGCCGTGGCCTTCGCGTGCGCAGCGGAGCCTTCGTCCCCCGCAAGGCCAAGTATCGCCGTGAGCGAAACCGCAAAGCCCGCCCGCTTGGCCCGCTGACCGGCAAGCACTATCTCCTCCGCCGTCGCGCCCTTATTTATGCGTTTGAGCACATCCTCGTCGCCCGATTCAAGGCCCATGTATAATAGCTCCGTGCCCGCGTCATGCAGCGCCTTCAGCTCATCATCCGTCTTTACAAGCACGCTCTTTGGCGAAGCATACATGCTCACCCTTTCGCATTCGGGGAATATGCGCTTCACCGCCGCGCTTATCTTCAGCTGCTCCTCGCTTTTGCGTATGAACGCATCGCCGTCTGCAAAGAATATGCGCCTTATGCTGCTTGCAAATCCGCGCGCTCTCTCAAGATCCGCTATAACGTCCTGTGTGCTTCTTATGCGGAATTGCTTTTCCTTATACATTGTGCAAAAAGCACAACGGTTATGGCTGCATCCTATCGTGGACTGCACTATAAGGCTGTATGCCTCGCTCGGCGGGCGGAATATGCGCCCTTCGTAAAAATCTCCCATAGTTTACGCCCCTTCCGCGTTTCCCGCCGCGGCCTTTTCCTGCTTCTGCGCGATTTCGGGATGGGTAAGTTTATAGTAATATTGCAGTATATCGCGCCTGGTAACAATGCCGATGAAAGAACCCAAGTCATCCGTCACGGGAACGAAGTTCTGGTTCTGCGCCATCAGGAAAAGATCCTCAAGCGATGCGTTCACGTTAACGGCCCTGTTGCGGTCCGCCTTAAGTATGTCCTTAACGTACAGCCGCTCCTGCGCGTGGTTATCCCATGCGGATTCGTCCGTCAGCTTCCATAAAAAGTCGCCTTCCGTAACGGTGCCCTTGTATTTGCCGTCCCTGTCTATAACGGGTATGGCGGTGTAGCCGTAATGTCTCAGCTTTTCAAGTCCCTGTCTCAGGGTATTGTCATAATAGATATAGGCCGTGCTAACCTTTGGCCTCAGAAAAAACAGCACATTCATGTCCGTATCTCATTCACCAACCTTTATCTATAGCATACCATAAACTTCGTCCAAAATGGTGACAATATTGTTAAATGGCTAATTATATATTATTTATGGAAAAGCTTTTTGGTCTGGTACCGCGGTTCACAGGTCAGATTAACGCCAAGCTTCCTGAATGTTGCCACGTCCACGCCGGAAAGTATTACCGAAGAATGCGCTTCGCACCCCCTCAGCTTGCCAAGCTGCTTCATTGCAAGATCCGCCGTGGGGTTGGTCGCCGCGCATATGGAAAGGGCAATAAGTATCTCGTCCGTATGCAGGCGCGGGTTGTGATTGCCAAGGTTCTTTATTTTAAGATCTTGTATAGGCCCTATTATTATCGGGGAAATAAGCGGCATGTCGTCCTTTATTCCGCCCAGCGCCTTCAGCGCGTTCAGCAGCAGCGCCGCGCTCGCCCCCAGCAGGTTGGAAGTTTTGCCCGTTATTATTCGCCCGTCCGGCAGCTGCAATGCAGCCGCGGGCTGGCCCGTGGCCTCCGCCTTTTCAAGGCACTTGGCTATAACCGGCCTGTCCGCCTCGGTAAGTCCCGCCTGGTTCATAAGCAGGCGCAGCTTCTGCACCGTGCTTTCGTCCCGCATGCCCTGCCTGTGCTGGCACATTTCGGCATAGTAGCGGCGTATTATCTCCTGGTTAGATGCTTCGCGGCATGCTTCGTCGTCTATTATGCAGCAGCCCGCCATGTTCACGCCCATGTCCGTCGGGGATTTATAGGGGCATTCGCCGTATATCTGCTTGAATATCGCCGCAAGCACGGGGAATATTTCAACGTCCCTGTTGTAATTCACGGTGGTTTCGCCGTATGCTTCCAGGTGGAAGGGGTCTATCATGTTCACGTCGTTCAGATCCGCCGTCGCCGCCTCGTATGCAATGTTCACCGGATGCTTCAGCGGCAGGTTCCATATCGGGAATGTTTCAAACTTGGCATATCCCGCCCTTACGCCGCGCTGATGCTCATGGTAAAGCTGGCTCAGGCATACCGCCATTTTTCCGCTGCCCGGTCCCGGCGCGGTAACTACTATCAACGGTCTGCTGGTTTCTATGTATTCATCCTTGCCGTAGCCTTCGGGGCTGACTATCAGCTCCACGTTGCTCGGGTACCCTTCTATCGGATAATGCCTGTATACGCGAATGCCCAGCCCTTCAAGCCGCTGCCGGAACGCATCCGCAACGCTTTGCCCGCGGTACTGCGTAAGCACCACGCTGCCCACATAAAGCCCTATCGCGCGGAATGCGTCAATAAGCCTTAATACGTCTAGGTCATATGTTATGCCGAGATCCCCGCGAACCTTGTTCTTTTCTATGTCAGATGCATTTATGGCGATAACTATCTCCGCCTTGTCCTTCAGCTGCATAAGCATACGCACCTTGCTGTCCGGCTCAAAGCCCGGCAGCACGCGCGCTGCATGGTAATCATCAAACAGCTTGCCGCCAAATTCCAAATACAGCTTGCCGCCAAACTGGTCTATCCTGCTCAATATATGCTCCGACTGCATAGAAAGATACTTCGCGTTGTCAAATCCCTGCCTCATCATTTCCTCCTGAAAAGCTCTCTATTAAACAATAAAAGGAAGCGGGCCGAGCCTGCTTCCAATGTGCGCCTTTTTTATAGTACAACTATTTGGCGCGGATTTCAAGTGGAAATAAGTCGCTTTTTATCAATAAACGTAATACCCGTTCACATACATGTATAGATACGCCGTCTGCAGCGCTATGCATACAGCCGTCATTGCAATGTCCGTGCGCCTTTCGCCGCTTGCATTCGCCGCCGCGAACATCAGCGGTATGCACGCCGTAAGGTAGCGCGGGGAGCTCAAAAGCCACGTCGCCCCGCATGCCACCACGAAATACGCCATGAAATATGCCGTGTATGCCGGTCTCAGCTTCTTTGTGCCGGTCAGCATCATTATAAGCGCCGCTATGCTCGCCGTAAGGTTGGGTATCCAAAGCCCCCACAGTTGGCCTATGTTCCCGCGCTGCACCGCGCGCGCCGCCGCATCGGCCTGCGTTGCCGCCGTTTCAAAAAACAGCCCGAAGCCCTGCGACCAATGCTCCTTTTGATACTGCATGAACGTAAATGCGTTCCCCGTCACGGCATAGTTGATGTATAGATAGCCCATCAGCCCCAGCGGAACTATCATCAGGCACAGCGCATTGAGTATAAGCGTGCGCTTTTCTTCCTTTATCGTGCCCATTCTGTATGCAGTTATGAAATCTTCCGCTATTTCCCAGGCAATAAATACAATTATCAGCCCGCCTACCGAGCGCGTGAATCCCGAAAGCGCGCCGAATATGCACGCCCAAAGATATTGCTTCTTCCGCGTGAAGTATATTGCCGCCGCGCTCAGCATTATGAACAGCGCCTCGCTCATGGGCGCGGTAAGGAAAAACGCCGCCGGAAATACAAACATGTATTTTACGGCCCTCAGCGCCGCGTCCCGCTCCATGTCCACCGCCGCCGCTTCATATACGAATATGGCCCCTATTGCCGACGCAGCGGCAGATACTGCCATTGCCGATGCAAGGGTATTATTGAATATCAAATTAAACAGCCATATCACGCATGGGTAAAACGGGAAGAACACTATATGGAACCGCGGATCGCCTTCCGTAACGTACCACCGCTCCGCTATGCCAAGATAGCTTGGCGAATCGCTGTGCTCCCATACGCTTGCAAGCGTGTTCCACATTCCGCCGGGATACGCCCTGCCGTAGCGGTAAAGCAAATATCCTATCAGCAGCGCCGCAATGCGCGTCATCAGCACAAACAGAATTATCTCGCCCCACGGGTGCCTTCTGCTGCGCCTAAGGCTCCTTGCCCCAAGCAGTTCGTCAGGGCTTAAACAGCCGCCCTTCAGCGCCGCAAAGGGCCGCGCGCACAGCGCCACCATAAGCGCCGCAAACAGCGCCGCCATTATTCCGCCCGCAATAAGCCCCAGCACGGAAACGCTCCGCGTAAGGCTCCGCCATATGAATATTATCGATACGAGCGCGGCCGATGCTATGCCCGCCCAAAGCTGCCATTTCTTTTCCATGCCATAAAGTATAGCACAATACCCGCCGCGCCACAACGCGCCATGCAGGAAAAGCGGCGGCCATGGCGAATTTATAGTGTGGATTTTTTGTAAACAGAGGTGATACCCATTGTCCTTTGAACTTGATGCGGGCGTATTCCGCGCCCTTTCGCGCGAAGAAGCGCCCCTTGCCAACGCCCTTGCGGACAGCATAAAGCCCACCTTCAGCCATTGGGACGAAGATTACCCAACATTAGAAATATTTGGACAGGACGCCGCCGCGGGCGAGCTTTTCGGCTACTTCATCGATAATAAACTCGTTTCGATAATCGTTGCCACCACCGCCCCCGAAGAATTTGAAGACGTGCTCGGCGTGCCCAGCACAAACTGGCCGGACAGCAAGCGCCCGTGCATGCTTTGCCGCCTGTGCGTTGATGTGAACTATCGCCGCCGCGGCATAGGCGAATATATGATGCACCATGCCGAAGCTGAGGCAAAGCGCCGCGGTGCGGATGCGCTTTGGCTGCTTGTCGCCACGGATAATCCAACTGCGTTCAATATATATAAGCGCATCGGCTACCGGCTTTGCGGCCGGGCGAATATATACGATGCAGACTTTTTCTGCTGCGCCAAAGAGATATAGTTAATATTAAACTGCCCTGCCCGCGTTCATCCGCGCAGCAGGGCGTTTTTTTATTGCCTCAGCCTTTCCATGACCGCGCTCAGCCGCGAAAGCTGCTCCGGCGTCAGCATCGGCGCTATGCGCGCCGCAACGTCGTTCAGCTTCGCTTCGTCTATCATGCCGCTGCTTTTGCCGCGCATCAGCTCCTCCATCAGCTCGCCTTCGCTTTTGCCGCCGTAGTAGTTCATCGCGTCCTCCATGCTTTTCAGCTGCTCAGGATCGGCTGAATTCATGGCATTCTGCGCCATGCTTTCGTAGTTCGGCTGCTGCTCTCCCCGTCCGTATCCTCTCAGGTCCCTTTTCATTGCATCATCTCCCTTCAGCCTATTTATATGATGCAACGCCCGCAATGGTTCGGCCTGGTTCAAAATTCCGCCTTTTTGCATACATTGGAATAGATGTATCTTTAAGGGGGGCATATTATGCAGCGCACGCTGAACAATACCATTCCGCAGCCGCAGCGGGACCGGCAGCAGGGGGCGCAGTATTCCCCCGCGTATACAATGGCTTCCCGCATACGCGATGAACAGGGGCGCGACCGCGCGGCCGAATATCTTGGCGCAATGGAGCCTTTCCTTGCCCCCGGCGAGCGCGAGCACATAGCAAAAATGCTGGATATTCCCCTGCCGCAGCGGCAATATGCCCCGCCACCGCAGTATGCTCCCCCGCAGTACGCCCCGCCACAGCGCCCCGCGCAAGGCCCGCAGGCCATGCCTAACATGGGCGGCATGGGCGACACCATGCAGCTTATGCAGCTTTTAAGCAGCCTTGGCGGCATGGGCAAAGGCGGCGGCTCTCCGCTTGGCCAATCCGGCGGCATGAACCCGCTTATGCTTGCCCAGCTTTTGGGCAATATGATGGGGAGGCGCTGATGCCCTCCCCTTGTTTTCATTCGTTATTCTGCTCCGCCTTCTGCTTGGCCTCAAGCGACGCGTTCTTGTAGCTTATCAACACGTGCGTCGGCGCAAATATTAGCGCGAACGCCGTAAGCAGCGCGCTTCTGAGCAGCACGCCGCTCACTATAAACATTACCGCCGGCAGTATGGATAGCAGCAGCGCACGCAGCACGCTGCTCTTTTTGCCCATCGCCATCCATATCAGGCAATATGCCGCCGTGATAATTCCGTCCGTCAGCATGTATGCCAAATATGCCCACTTGCTCGCAAAGCCCATGTATGTATACGGAACGTTTATCACCATGCATATAAAGCAGCCTACGCGGCCTATGGTTTCCAGCGTTTCAACCATTCTGTTGTGCCACAGGTTCACGAACCCGTTCTTGTTTTCCGCCGCAAATATGGCGTTGGGTATCAGCAGCATTATCACTATGCCCAGTCCTATCGCATTGAACCAGCCCATGTCGGCTCCCCCCTGATTCAGCTTATTTCTTCTTTTTGCCGCCGGTATGTATCTGCTTCGGCTTTTCCCCGTCAAAGAATGCAGAGTCGTCCGGCCAGGCGTATTTATCATCCTTCATCCGCGTATGCGCGCCGTTGGCCTTTGCCGCGGGCTGCGGCAGTTCTTTATAGTGCTGCTTTATGTAATATATCTGCATAAGCGCCGCCGCAAGCAGAATTATCCATATCACTATCTTCAGCCATCCGCCAACGCCGAGCACGGTGCATATATCGTTCATGTTGTAGCACAGCGCGCTCATTACGGCGTATGCCGCCGCGCCTATGTACCATTTGCCGCGCCGCATGATTATCGCCATAAATATTGCCATGACAGGCTGGAAGAACACCATTATTACGGACGGCAGCGTAAGATAGAAAAACTGCCAGCCATCCGCAGCGGATATGCCCTGCTGCGCAAGCTGTATGTGCGTCATAACAACGCTCAGCGCTCGGCTGTACAGCATGGGTATGCACATGCCCACGCTTACGCCTATCGCTTCCATAAGGCTTATCTCGCCCCTGTAAACCGCCTTGTATATAACATACAGCGCCATCGCTTCCACCGCGCCAAGCAGTATCCAGCGTATCGCGGCTGCCCAACCCGTCTGCAAAAAGGCAATTCCGCCGTCCTCATAAAGCAGCAGCACCATCGCGCTTATTACGGAAGATGCAAGTATGGCCGTTATGCCCGCGCCAAGCGGCTTCATCAGTTTAACGCTTGAACGGTGCACCACCACCAGCGCCGCAACGGGTATGCACATGAAAAGCACGGTCAAAACGATAGCAAGTATTGCAAAAAACATAATCTCTCCAATGCGTGTTAAATATTACCGCTATTATATCAAAAAATCGGGCCGCTGTGTAAACGGCCCGATAATTTTTGTTTGTCAGCTTACTTTATCAAACAAGCTCGATAACTGCCATCTCGGTAGCGTCGCCGCGACGGGGTCCCAGCTTGTAGATGCGGGTGTAGCCGCCCTTGCGTCCATCGTACTTGGGCGCGATTTCGCGGAACAGCTTCTCAACCACGGGGTTGGGAGTCTGCTTGGCGCGCTCGGCATACTCGCTCTTGCTCTCCTTGTCCTTCTTGGGCAGGGGAGTGTTGTACAGATAAGCCATCATCTGCCTGCGGGCATGGAGCTTGGAAGGCAGGTCGTTGGTCTTTTCAACCTTGACTATCTGCTGCTTCTCGTTGCGGGTTTCCTTCTCTACGGTAACGGTGTTCTTGTATTCGCTTACGGCAAGGGTGATCAGCTTCTCAGCTATGGGGCGGATCTCCTTCGCGCGGGCTTCGGTGGTAACGATTTTGCCGTTCCACAGCAGCGCCGTGGTCAGATTGCGCAGCATTGCGTTGCGGTGATCGCTCGCCTTGCCAAGTTTACGGTTTGGCATTTGTTTTTCCTCCTAATTAGTCTTCGTTGTGACGGAGCGAGAGGCCCAGTCCAACCAGTTTCTGCTGGACTTCCTCAAGCGACTTACGGCCAAGGTTACGAACCTTCATCATTTCTTCCTCGTTGCGCTGAACAAGCTCTTCAACCGTGTTGATGCCTGCGCGCTTGAGGCAGTTGTAGGAACGCACGGACAGGTCAAGTTCCTCTATCGTCATTTCAAGGATCTTTTCCTTCTTGTCCTCTTCCTTTTCAACCATTATTTCTACGCCCTGAACATGTTCGGTCAAATTGATGAACAGATACAGATGCTCGGTCAAAATCTTGGCCGCTAAGCTTACCGCCTCGTCCGGACGAATGGTTTCATCCGTCCAGATTTCAAGCGTCAGCTTATCATAATCGGTTATCTGACCAACACGGGTGTTTTCCACGCGGAAATTCACCTTGCGTATGGGAGTGAATATGGAGTCAACCGCGATCTGCCCAATAGGCATATCGGGGCGCTTATTCTTGTCAGCGGAGACGTATCCGCGGCCATGCTCAAGTATAATCTCCATCTCAAGCTTGCCGTTGGGGCCAAGGCTGGCAATGTGCAGATCCGGATTCATTATTTCAACGTCCGAATCGGCGGTTATGTCGCCCGCCTTCACCTCGCACTCTCCATGAGCGCTGATCGTGACCTTCTTGGGGCCTTCGCTGTGCAGCTTAACGCACAGCTCTTTTATATTGAGTACTATCTCGGTAACGTCCTCGCGAACGCCTTCGATGGTAGTGAACTCATGCAGCACGCCGTCTATCCTTATGGAAGAGGCTGCCACGCCGGGCAAGGAGGAAAGCAGCACCCTGCGCAGTGAATTGCCAAGGGTGGTGCCGAAGCCGCGTTCCAGCGGCTCCACCACAAAGCGACCATAGCTGTCGGATATTTCCTCGCACTCGATCTTGGGTCTTTCGATTTCTATCATTTTTCCATCCCCTCTCTTGATGTTTGGTCAGTCGATAAGGGTCGCGGACCGCTTCATTACCTGGAGTAGAACTCGACGATGAGGTTTTCCTCAACGGTGAGGTCGATATCGTCGCGCTGGGGCATCTGGGCGATCTTGCCGGTGAGATTCTCACTATCAAGCTCAAGCCACTTGGGTATGGGCTTGCTGGCGCCCTGCTCGCGCAGGTCCTTGAAGTTGGCCATGTCGCGGCTGCGCTCGCGCACGGTGATGGTCTGGCCGGGCTTCACAAGATAGGAAGCGATGTCGACCTTCTGACCGTCTACGCGGATGTGGCCATGGTTAACGAGCTGACGGGCCATGGGACGGCTGGGAGCGAAGCCCAGGCGGTACACCACGTTGTCAAGCCTTCTCTCGAGCAGGCACAGCATGTTGTCGCCGGTTATGCCGCGCATGTTGCTGGCCATGTCGTAGTACTTGCGGAACTGGGACTCGCTGATGCCATAGGCACGGCGGCACTTCTGCTTTTCGCGCAGCTGCAGGCCGTATTCGCTCTGCTTACGCTGCCTGGCCTGGCCATGCTGTCCCGGGGGGGTGTGGCGCTTGATGATAGCGCACTTTGCTGTGTAGCAACGGTCGCCCTTAAGGAAGAGCTTCTCGCCTTCCCTGCGGCACTGTCTGCAAACGGATTCAGTATATCTTGCCATTTGTCTGTCTCCTTAAACTCTTCTGCGCTTGGGCGGACGGCAACCGTTGTGCGGTATGGGCGTCACGTCCTTTATCATGTTGACCTCAAGGCCTGCGGTCTGGAGGGCGCGGATGGCGGCCTCACGGCCGGAGCCGGGTCCCTTCACATAGACTTCCACGGTGCGGAGGCCATGTTCCATAGCGGCCTTGGCCGCGGTCTCGCTGGCGGTCTGCGCGGCGAAAGGAGTGCTCTTCTTGCTGCCCCTGAAGCCAAGTCCGCCGGCGGACGCCCAGGATATGGCGTTGCCCTGCAGGTCGGTGATGGTTACCATCGTGTTATTGAAGGAGGAACGGATATGGGCAGCGCCGCGCTCTATGTTCTTCTTTTCGCGGCGTTTGCGGGTACCCGCTTTCTTGACCTTACCTTTTGCTGCTGCCATTTTGCATTAACCTCCCTTATTTCTTCTTGCCGCCAACCTGACGCTTGGGACCCTTGCGGGTACGGGCGTTCTGCTTGGTGCTCTGGCCACGCACGGGCAGGCCCTTACGATGCCTTACGCCGCGGTAGCAGCCGATCTCGATCAGCCTCTTGATGTTCATGGAAGTCTCTCTCCTCAGATCGCCTTCCACCTTTATGTTATGGTCGATATAGTCCCTAAGTTTGGCCACATCGGCTTCGCTCAGGTCGCGCACGCGGATGTCAGGATCGACGCCCGTGGCTGCGAGGATGTCCGTAGCGGTCTTGCGGCCGATACCGTAAATGTAGGTCAGGCCGATCTCAACCCGCTTGTCTCTGGGCAGGTCCACGCCAGAAATACGTGCCATAAAGTTTGTACACCTCCGTAAATTTTGGTTCAAATATATATGTACCCGCCGGTTTCCGCGTCGTTTCCTCCGCGGCAGCCGCACCGGCGGCTGTTTCCGCTATTAGAAGCCCGCTCCGCACACCGTGGAGCAGATTTCTAATATGTCTGGCGGCGCAATTACCGCCTGACGGAGCCCATAGCGTTGAGCTCGAAACCTTTCGAAGAGCCGGATGAAATTATCCAGTGTGGCGCTCTCCTTTGTATATCTTCTCGCCTTGGGGCCGTTGCTTAGCCCTGCTTCTGCTTATGACGAGGATTCTCGCAAATCACCATCACGCGGCCCTTGCGCTTGATGATCTTGCACTTTTCGCAAATGGGTTTGACTGAAGGCCTAACTTTCATTGTTTTATCCTCCCGTTAATTCTTTGCGCGCCACGTTATGCGGCCGCGCGTAAGGTCGTAAGGAGACATTTCAACGGTTACTTTGTCTCCCGGCAAAATGCGTATGAAGTTCATGCGCAGCTTGCCTGAAATATTTGCCAATATCTTGTGCCCGTTTTCGAGCTCTACCTCAAACATCGCGTTGGGGTAAAGGTCTGTGACCAGACCCTCAACCTCGATAACATCGGTCTTTGACAAGCTATACCTCCCTATAATATATCGTCCTCATGGTGAACCGCGCTCGTTTTCAGTGCGCGGCGTAAAGCCGCATCGGCCGTTCCGCCTTTGGCAGAAAGTATCGCATCGATATTCTCTATCCGTCCGGCTTCAAATTGCAAATGCTTGGGCTTCTTCTTCTTGGGCTTTGCCGCCTTGTGCGCTTTTCCGTCGCACAGCAGCAGCATCCCGTCTTCATTCGTGCCTATCACGGCGCAGCGTATGCCCTTATCCCTGCCGGCCTTGGAAACGGCTATCCGTCCCATCAGGCCGTTCGTCTTTTCAGTTTCAGCCATCGGCTGCACCTCAAAGCGTCAGTATTTCGGGCTTTCCGTTTGCGGTTATAGCAACGGTGTTTTCGTAATGGGCGGCGGGCTTCGCGTCGCGCGTCACAACCGTCCATCCGTCCTTTAGCACCACCACGTCCGCCGTGCCAAGCGTTATCATCGGCTCGATAGCTATCGTCATGCCTGGATAAAGCCTTGGCCCTCTCCCGTGCCTTTTGTCAACAAAGTTGGGCACTTCGGGCGGCTCATGCATGCTGGTGCCTATGCCGTGACCCACAAGCTCGCGCACCACGCCGTAGCCATGCTCATGCGCGCATTGTTCCACCGCGGCACCTATGTCCGCAATGTGGTTTCCGGCAACAGCCTGCTCCATTCCGCGGAAGAAGCATTCCCTTGTCACTTCAACAAGCTGCTTCACTTCGTCCTTAACGTTGCCTATCAGTATGGTGCGGGCCGCGTCGCCATGGTAGCCATTCAGTATGGCGCCCACGTCTACGCTGATTATATCCCCATCCTTCAGCTTATAGCCGCCCGGGATGCCATGCACCACCTGTTCGTTCACGCTTGTGCAGATGCTCTTGGGATAGCCTTCGTAGTTAAGGAAGCTTGGTATCGCGCCCTGAGAGCGGATAAAATCTTCTGCGATCTTGTTCAGCTCCTCAGTCGTCATTCCTATTGCCGCGCTTTTTTCAAGCAGCAGCAGCGTGTCCCTTACCACCGCGCCCGCAGCACGCATCAGTTCAATTTCTCTTTGACTCTTTATCGTAATGCGTTCGCTCATTTCAGCCTCTCCGTAGCTGCCACAACGTCTGCGTAAACATTATCCGGCGTGTTATCGCCGTTCACGCGGCTCAGGTTGCCCTTGTTCGTGTAATACTCGATAAGGGGCTTCGTCTGCCTTTCGTATACGGCGATGCGGTTCTTCACCGTTTCCGGCTTGTCGTCGTCCCTTATGTAAAGGGGCGATCCGCATTTTTCGCAGGTGTCCTTGTGATAGGTTGATGTGTGGTATCCTGCAGCGCAGCCGGAGCACATGCGTCTGCCGCCAACGCGCTCCAGTATCCGATCCGCAGGAACGGCAATG
>CAVDFM010000052.1:0-12550 GCA_963608365.1 bacterium
ATTTAGGCATTACGGATGCACAGGGAGGGACTTTTCTATGCGGAATAAAATTACGGCGGCGGGTATGGCGTTTGCTGCGGCGGTGCTGCTTGGCGGCTGCTCGCTCACGAAAAACGTTCTTCCGCCCGCGCAGACCGATGCACTGCCCGTTGTTACGGTCACATTGCCCGGAAGCGACGCCCCCGTAAGGCCGGAGCGCACGCCCGCGCCAAGCACCAACACCATCAATTCAAACGCGGACTATTCTTCGCTGGACGGCGTGGCGGAGCCGGGGGACGTGCTGCCCATTTTGACATACGACGAAGCGCGGCAGCAGAACCGCGACGTTATCGGCTGGATAAGCGTACCCGGCACCAGCATAGATTACCCCGTTGTGCGCACGGACGACAACGAGTTTTACCTTAACCACAACATACTTAAAGAAGAGAGCAAGCACGGCGCAATATTCATGGACTTCCGCAATGCCGACCGCGACCAGCAGAAGCACATAATACTTTACGGACACGACATGAAGAACGGCACCATGTTCCACGGCCTGCTCAACTTCAAGCAGAAAAGCTTCTTTTCCGAAAACCGCATAATCTCCTTCAACTGGGACGGGACGGATACCATGTGGGAAATATACCTTGCTGCGGTGATACCGCTTGTTGACGGCCACATGATAAACTATGTCGAGACACGTTTTGCCGACAATGCCGCCTTTGAAAGCTACATGGCGGACATGGCGGCCTATGCCCGCACCGCGCCCAGCTCCAACGTATCGGACACCATATCAATTGGCCAGGCCGACCAGGTGCTGACCCTTACCACCTGTACCGAGGAGGACGACGGCTCCCGCTTCGTTGTCCAGGCAAGAAGGGTGAGGTAAGTGGGCTTACGCCCGCGGTGAGATCCGCCAACGGCGGGTGAGCGGGGGAGAATGTGAAGATGTGGGGACGCGATTCACCGCGCCCCATTGCTTTACAATCTTTTTACTTATTCGCCAGCATTTCCTTTGTTTTCATAAGCCGCGTCAGGTTGCCGCGCTCGTTTTCGTCCAGCTTCATGGTGATGGCGTGGATAGCCTTGTCAAACTGGGGGATCATGACGTACTCAAGCGCGTTTACGCGGCGGCGGGTCTTTTCGATCTCGTCCGCAAGGCGGTTGCATATCTTTTCAACCTCCGCAAGCTCAATTAGCAGCGGCAGCAGTTCGCTGAACTGCTTCACCGCGCCGTCCAGCTCCGCGCTGGTGTTGGCTATGCCGTAGGGCAGCTCTATCGCGTCCGTACTTGCAACAAGGTCAAGCTTGGGCGCCTGCACGCCGAGCACCTGCTGCGTGCCGACCGTTATTTTGGCGGGGCGGGCGGGGTAGCACAGCGCTTCCTCTATATCCTCGTTGCTCATGCCGGCGCGCGCCAGCACAAAGCTTTGCATCGCCTGCCCAAGCTTTTCTTCCACCTGCTCGCGCAGTTCCTTGTTCCGCCTGACGTATATTATGAAGCGGCGCACCATCTCGTCCCGCTTGTCCTTCATCAGCTTATGACCGCGGACGGCGACCTTCTTTTTCTTTTTCAGGTTGGAAAGCTCCATCCTTGTGGGCTTTACCTGCAATGCAGCCATAGTTCGCCTCCTTTGCTATGCCGCGCGGCTCAGTTTTCCGCCTTGGGCAGATATTTGTCCAAATATTCGTCCCTTATGCGCTTCAGCTCCGTGCGCGGCAGTATGGACAAAAGCTGCCAGCCTATGTTCAGCGTTTCCTCTATGGTGCGGTTGGTGTAATACCCTTGGGAAACGTACTGCTCTTCAAACGCGTCGGCAAACTTTGCGTAAAGCTTATCCGTGTCGCTCAGCGCCGCGTCGCCCAGTATTACGGCCAGCTCCTTCGCATCCTTACCGCGGGAATACGCGGCGAAAAGCTGATTCATGGTGTCCGCGTGGTCCTCGCGCGTTTTGCCCTTGCCTATGCCCTTGTCCTTCAATCGGCTCAGCGAAGGCAGCACGTTTATCGGCGGCGTAATGCCGCGGCGGTGCAGCTCGCGCGAAAGGATTATCTGCCCTTCGGTAATGTAGCCGGTCAGGTCGGGTATGGGGTGGGTAATGTCGTCCTCCGGCATGGAGAGTATGGGTATCATTGTTATCGAACCCTTGTTGCCCTTTATCCTGCCCGCGCGTTCATACATGGTGGCAAGGTCGGTATAAAGATAGCCCGGGTAACCCCTGCGGCCCGGAACCTCCTTACGGGCGGCGGAAACCTCGCGCAGGGCCTCGGCATAGTTGGTTATGTCCGTAATTATAACAAGCACGTGCATGCCGAGATCGTATGCCAAATACTCCGCGGCGGTTATTGCCATGCGCGGCGTGGCGATACGCTCTATCGCCGGGTCGTTTGCAAGGTTAACGAACGTTACCGTGCGGTCTATCGCGCCGGTGGAGCGGAAATCGTTTATGAAGAAGTCCGCTTCTTCAAACGTTATGCCGACAGCCGCGAAAACGACAGCGAAGCTTTCGTCCGCGCCCAGCACCTTCGCCTGGCGCGCGATCTGCGCGGCAAGCTGCGCATGCGGCAGGCCGCTGCCGGAGAACACGGGCAGCTTCTGGCCCCTGACGAGCGTGTTCAGTCCGTCTATTGCGCTTATACCCGTCTGAATAAATTCGGAAGGATAGTCGCGCGCGGCGGGGTTTATGGGCGCGCCGTTTATGTCCATGCGCTTTTGGGCGATGAGCGGCTCGCCGTCGTCCTTGGGGCGGCCCATTCCGTCGAATACCCTGCCCAGCATGTCCGGCGCCACGGCAAGCTCTATGCTGTGGCCCAAAAAGCGCGCCTTTGAATCGCTTATCCTCAGGCCCTGCGAGCCTTCAAAAAGCTGAAGCAGCGCCTTGTCCTGATTTATTTCCAGCACCCTGCCGCGGCGTATTTCGCCGTTGGCCTGCTCTATTTCAACCAGCTCGTCGTATTTAACGCCCTCCACGCCTTCAACCATCATCAGCGGGCCTACGACTTCTTTTATTGTGCGGTATTCTTTACGCATCCTCGTTACCTCCGTCCGTAAGGCTCCTTATTTCGGAATTGAGTTCGGCCATTATTTCGTCATAACGCGCCTTGGTTTCGCTTTCCGGAACGTATTTCAGCCTGCCTATGGCTTCGCGCACGGGCAGCGTGCTCAATTTATTGAAGCTTGCGCCGTTTTCAAGCGCGTCTTTGCCCTGATCATAATAGGCAAGTATGGTTTTTAGCATCATGCATTGCTTTTCGGGGGAGGTGTATGTATCCACCTCGTGGAAAGCATTCTGGTGCAGATAATCCTCGCGTATGCTGCGCGCGGCCTCAAGCGTGAGCCTGTCGGCGAAGCTGAGCGCGTCTATACCGACAAGGCGGACTATTTCTTCAAGCTCGCTCTCCTCCTGAAGTATGGTCATGGTGCGCTTTACCATGCCGGCCCATTCGCCGCTCACGTTGCGGTCGAACCAGTTTTCCAGCCTGTCAAGATAAAGCGAATAGCTTTGCAGCCAGTCTATTGCGGGGAAATGGCGCGCGTATGCAAGCTTGCTCGAAAGTCCCCAGTATACCTTAACTATTCTGAGCGTTGCCTGCGATACGGGTTCGCTTATGTCTCCGCCCGGGGGCGAAACCGCGCCTATTGCGGTTATTGCGCCGGTGCGCCCTTCTTTGCCGAGCGCCTTTACGCAGCCCGCGCGCTCATAGAACTCCGCAAGGCGGCTGGAAAGATACGCGGGGTAGCCTTCCTCGCCGGGCATTTCCTCAAGGCGGCCGCTCATTTCGCGCAGCGCCTCCGCCCAGCGGCTGGTGGAATCCGCCATTATGGCCACCTTATAGCCCATGTCGCGGAAATACTCTGCTATTGTTATGCCGGTATATATGCTCGCTTCGCGCGCGGCCACGGGCATGTCCGACGTGTTTGCTATAAGCACCGTGCGCTTCATAAGGCTCAGCCCCGTGCGCGGGTCCTTGAGTTCGGGGAACTCCATAAGCACGTCCGTCATTTCGTTGCCGCGTTCGCCGCAGCCAACGTATACTATAATGTCCGCATCGGCCCACTTGGCAAGCTGATGCTGCACAACTGTCTTTCCGCTGCCGAACGGCCCGGGGACCGCCGCCACGCCGCCCTTTGCAACGGGGAACAGCGTGTCTATTACCCTTTGGCCCGTTACCATCGGCTCCGTGGGGGCAAGCTTTTCCTTATAGGGTCTGCCGCGGCGCACGGGCCACTTCTGAAGCATGGGCAGTTCGATTTCGCCCTTATCGGTTGCTATCTTCGCTATCGGCTCAAGCACGTTCGCTTCGCCCGAATATATCCACGTTACCTTGCCGCTTACGCCGTTTGGCACCATTATTTTATGCAGCACGGCCTCGGTCTCCTGCACCGTGCCCAGCACGTCGCCCGCGCTCACTTCGTCGCCCACGTTTGCGACCGGAACAAAGTTCCAAAGCTTTTCGTGGTCAATGGCGTTCACGCTTATGCCGCGGTTTATTCTGTCTCCCGCCTGCTCGCATATAACGTTCAGGGGGCGCTGTATGCCGTCGTATATCGATTCTATAAGCCCCGGCGCAAGCTCAACGCTCAGCGGCGCGCCGGTGGATTCAACCGGCTCTCCCGGGCCTATGCCGCCCGTTTCTTCATATACCTGTATGCTCGCGCGGTCAGAGCGCAGCTCTATAACCTCGCCGATCAGCTTTTTTTCACTAACGCGCACCACGTCGTACATCTGCACGTCCGCCATGCCGTCGGCCACTATAAGGGGGCCCGATACCTTTACTATGGTTCCTTTTATTGCCATTTGCCGCTCCTTATCAATTAAATAATATGTCTGCGCCTATCGCCTTTTCAACGTTGCTCTTTATCTGCGCCATGGCAACGCCCGTGCTGCCGTGCGAATCGGGAATGGGGATTATCGCCGGCACGGATTCGCGCTTGTATTGTTCCACTGCCTCGCCGCACTGCGCAAAGAGCGGCTCCGTTATGAATATCACCTTTACGCCGCCTTTGGCAAGCTGGTGTATGCGCCGCGTTGCCGCCGCGCCGTCCGTTTCCGCGAACACGGCAAGCCCAGCCGCCTTTGCAAGCAGCACGCTGTCGCGGTCGCCAATCATGGCTATTTCATGGAAATCATTCGCCATAAAGCATCCTCATCCTTTCCGCGATAACGTCCGCGCCAAGCTTGTTCCTAAGCGCCGTCATAATAAGCCTTACCACCTTTGCCTCCTGCCGCTTTGCAAGCAGGAAGCCTATAACGGGGGCAATGGTGTCTATATCGCCCTTCCCGCGGGAGGCTAAGCGCATGAGCGCGTTGTCCCGCGCCCGCTCCAGCGCCGCAGCATCGCCGCTCTGGGCGTATTCTTCAAGCGCCTTTTGCAGCTCCGCCTTCATTTCGCCCGCGGGCAGGCTTTTTGCATAGCCTTCGCCCATGTGGCTTTGGTAGGCTTTTACTATGGCCTTGGGGTCGATGTCCCCGCCGGTGAGCAGCAGCGTTTCAAGCCGCTTTTCGTCAGCACCGAGCGCCTTCATGCGCGCCATGGCGATAAGATTATCAAAATCGCACGTCGCCTTGAAATATGCCGTTACGAACGCATTGCCCGCCGCAAGCGCGTGGTCAATGTATCCTTGGTCTATTATGGTGCTTATGCGCGCGGGGTCTATGCGCCCGGCGGCTGTTTCGGCCTCCGCCCTGTCCATAGCCGCGGCCATCTTTTCGGGCAGGGACTTATAGTCCTTCGCCTGCACCATGCGCATCAGCTCCTTCGGCTCATAAAGCCCGCCGTGGGCATATATTTCGCCCGCGTCCGCGCCGATAAGCCTGCGCTTGAGGAACAGCTTCAGGTTCGTTGCATCCGCGCCCAGGAAGAATATGTCCGTCAGCCTTTCGTCCGTGGTCACTTCTTTTATGAGCGCGTTCGTCCGTTCAAGCTCGCTTTCTATAAGCGCCTCGCTGTCCATATATTCTGCGTCCGGCTTTTCGCCGTAGCCCATTTCCGTAAGCATGCGCCAGGCTTCTTCCGCCGTGCCTTCGCTCATTCGCTTTACCGTTTCGCGGTCTATAAGGCTGCGCTCACGCGAGCGTATGCGCGAAACGGCGTAAATTGCGCTGTTCTGTGGCATGATCGTGTTACCGCCTTCCTTTTAGACTTTATCGCTCGAACAGTATTTCGGCTACCGCGCTTTCCTCCGCCGCGCGCACTTCCCTGAGCACCGCCGCGAAGGAGCAGTTTTTCTCGTATCCCGCGGCCTTCAGTATAAAGCCGCCGGTAATGTCAGCATCCGCCTGAGCTATCGTAAGCGGGGCGCGGTTGGTTTCGGCAAGCGCGGCGTTTACCTCGGCAAGAATGCCTTTCACGTTCGCTTCGTCCCGCGCGGCGGGGATAATCGTCTCTCCGCCTTCTGCTTCGCGTATGAGCAGCGCCTTTATCAGCGCGCCTCGCTCGGCGTCGCTCTTTTGCTCCATGCGCTCCGCCGCCAGCGCAAACGCTTCGTCTATCAGCGCGCGCTTTACCTTCAGCGCGTATTTGCGTGAATCAAGCGCGGCGTTGGTGCGGCTTTTTTCCTGCGCCGCGTCGTTAAGCCGTTTTGTCTTAAGTTCCGTTTCGTTCTCTATGCGGAAGCATTCGTCCTTGGCTATCAGCGCTATGCGTTCGGCCTCCTTATCCGCGTCCGCAAGGGCTGCGTCGGCTTCGGCCTGCGCATCCGCCAATATGCGCCCTATCAGCGCATCCGCGCCCGAATTGTTGTTTGCCATGTTTGGTTCCCTCCCCACGCAAAAATTACGCGAAGAGCACCAGGAACACGCTGACTATAAGCGAAAGCAGCGCGTAGGTTTCAACCATCAGCGCAAGCATCATGCCGTTGCCGAAGCCGTCGGCGCGCTTTGCAAGCATCTGTATGCCGGCTGCGGAAACCTTGCCCTGATGTATGGCGGAAAGCAGACCGCCGAAGCCCACCGGCAAACTGGCCGCGAAGTACGCAAGGCCGCGGCTGAAGGTTATTGATTCGGTGCTGCCGCCGAGAAGGCCGGAGAATATGAGTATAAGTATGGATACGGCGAAACCGTATATGCCCTGCGAACCAGGCAGCAGCTCAAGCACCAGGCAGTTGCCGAAGCGCTCCGGCTGATCGGCTATAACGCCGGCGGCGGCCTGACCGGCCTTGCCCACGCCTATGGCGGAGCCTATGCCCGAAAGTATGGCCGAAAGCGCAACGCCGAGGCCCGTGAAGAATATGCCGAGTTCGTTTGAAGTAAGGGTGGAAAAAATACTGCCTTCCATTTTTAATGTTCCTCCTGAAAAATAGTTGTAATTGGTTATTATTTCATCCCGCCGCGGCGGGTCAAACGCAAATTATTCCGCGTTGGAATCTATAATGTTCACGGTGTCCGTATTCATGGCGAGCGGCTTGAACTTAACGCCGTCCGCTTCATAGAACTTGCCGAAGAACTCAATAAACTGCAGCCTTGCCGTGTGCGCGAACGCGCCCAGCGTATTTATGAAAAGGCTGAACATGTGCAGCGCGATAAGCAGCGCCGCCGCCAGTATAAAGCCTATCACAATGCCTATTATGCCAAGCCCGCCCAGCGCATCGTATACCATGCCGCCTATAAGATTGAACACCATGCCCATTGCGCCCGAAACAAGGCCAAGCGCGAATATGCGCACATAGGAGAGGATATCGCTGAGATAGCCTGTTATGTTATAAAGTGCGCTCAGGCCTTTGCCGAGGCGAAGTATGGGGTTCTTTACCGACCGACCCGAGAACAGCAGCAGCATGCCGCCGCCGAGGGCTATCAGCACGAGAGATACCGTCTTTATCGCGGGCGCGGCAAAGAGCAGTATAAGTCCTGTCAAAAGCAGCATCCAGCTTAGCTGATCGAATATGGCGCTCTGCGGGTCGCCATCGCGGAAGCACATATACATTTTCACGATTATGCCCGTGTACATATGCACTATGCCCAGCCCGCAGGAAAGCAGCATCATCTGCATAACGTCCGTCATGGGGTCGAACAGCAGGGGGAATACGGTGGTATTGAACAGGTCGTTCCATTCAACGCCGAAGAACGTGCCTATGAACGGCGCGCACAGCATCGTTGAAAGTCCGCCGTAGGTTATCACCTTAACCAGTTTCGCCGTGTCCCCTTTGGGCTTTAGGAAGCGGGTGAAGAGCAGTCCGCCTATAAAAAGCAGCATGCCGTACCCAAAGTCTGAGAGCATCATGCCGAAAAACAAAAAGTAGAACGGCGCCATCACCGCCGCCGCGTCTATACCGCGGTAGGACGGCAGGGCATACATTTCGGTTATGACCTCAAACGGCTCAATGAGCTTTTTGTTCTTAGTTGCGGTCGGCGGATTTTCGTCGGCGTAAGGATCGCGCGTTTCGATATAGTATGCGTCCGTAACGCTTGAAACCGCAAGCTGAATTTCGTCCAGCTTGTCCGCACGCGCCCAGCCGTCCAGTATATATGCATACTGCGTGGACTTGAGCGCCGTTTCGCCCTCCGCGCGCTGCTTTTCAATGGCGTATGCGTCCGCCGCCATGTCAAGCCGGCTGCGCTTTTCAGCCGCTGCCGTCAGTTCGGATGCTATCCTGTAAAGCTCCGCCTCTATCGCGTCCATCTGCTTTGCGGCTTTTTCCATGTTCGCGCTCGCCGTGCCGGTAAGCTTCGGCGGTATGAACTCGTTGAAGCCCGCGTCCTTAACGTAGCGCAGTATGGCGTCCCGCTCGTCCCTGCTGCAGGCTATTACAACCGCCGTAAGGTTTTCGTTCGGGTATGCTTCAAGGCCGATGTGCGTATCGAGCGCCGCTTCAATATTATCCACCGCGTCCATCGCCTTCGCGTCCGCCGTGCCGAGTATGTATGCTATGTGCTTGGTGGAATGTATGGCCTCAAGCGGGGTCAGCATCTCGCGGAAGGGCTCAAGCTGCGCCCTAAGCGCCGCGAGCCTTTCGAACTCCGCCCGCTTTTCCGCCTGCTCCGCCTCCAGCTTCTCTATGCTTTGGCAGAGCGCGTCGCCCTCCGGCTGAACGGCTTCAAGCTCCTCCTCGGTACACTGCGGGGTGGGGGAGAGCATGGGCTTTTTATAATATGGCTTTATGGCCCTGCGCGCGGCGTTCAGCCTGTCCGCCTTGGCGGTAAGCTGCCTTAGCTTTTCACTGTCGGTCAATTCCCCTTCTGAAATGAGCTGCACCGCGCCCAGCCTTTGCAGCGCCTTAAGGGTGCTTTCCTTTTCGCAGGATAGGCCGATAAGCGTCAGCCGCTTCATTGGAACAATCATACCTGTCCCGCCTTTCCTATTATATATTCCGCCGCCGCGTAAAGCTTCTTCGCCGCCGTTGCGCGTTCATTGTCCGCGCGTTCGGTGTTTTCGGCCATTATCGCGTCAAAAAGCTTCTGCCCTTCGGCTTCGGCCTGCTTTTCCGCTTCTGCCAGCTTTGCGCGCTGCTCGGCCCGGGCGTCCGCGGTGGCCTTGTCCGCCGCCTGCTGCGCCGCGTCTATGCGTGCGCGCGCGTCCGCCGCTGCCTGCTTCTTTATCGCTGCGGCCTGTTCTTCCGCCGCTGCGATGCGTTCAATCATCGTTGCCAAGGCTTTTTCCTCCTTTTGCTTATAATTATGCCATAAGCGGCGCTTATTACAAAGAACTGCCGTATATGGCATATTGATGCATGCTTCGTTGCGTAAAACCAGTGTTAAGGCAACTGTGCCTATTGCCATTATAATTAAAGAAATGCTTATTTGCAAGCGGATAAAGCGGGGATTTATCGTTTGTTATGTATTTATCGGCAAATGTTTTCATACATCTCACAATTTATATAAAATTTATATTTATGTATAAATCTTAACGCCTTATTATAAGTTTTTGCTATATTTCGCCCATTTATCCCTTTTCGCGCAAATCCCCCTATGTTACAATATATTTATATGTAACTATATGCGAAGAAGGTGAGAACGATGGCGATAGACGAACGCGAAAGGCCGGTGCTTGAACTGCTTGACGAAATGGGCATACCGTACTGCCGCTACGAGCATCCCTGCGCGCGCACAATGCAGGATTGCGAGGGCATTGGCGCGGACATAGGGGCGCAGCATTTTAAGAATCTGTTTTTGTGCAACCGCAGCGGCACAAAGTTTTACCTTTTGCTGATATGCGCGGATAAGCCGTTCAGGACGGGGGATGTTTCAAAGCAGCTCGGTTCGTCGCGGCTCAGCTTTTGTTCCGATGCGCAGCTTATGGATAAGCTGGGGCTTGTTGCGGGCAGCGTAACGCCTATGGCGCTTTACCGCGAAAGCGCAAGGGATGTTACCGTGGCGATAGACGAGGATATTTTGAATATGAACATGGTGTGCGTGCATCCGTGCGTGGCCACGGCGTCGCTTGCAATAAGCATGGATGACCTGCTTAAATATATAGGAAAGGCCGGCAACGAAATAAAGCGCGTGCATATAGACTGAAACGGGCAAAAATTCTTGACAATAGGGACAATATTAAAGATAATGTTATGTACCGCCGCAGGCGGAAAATTTTTTTATTTTTGAAAGGACGTGAAAAGGATATGGAAGAAGCCAAGCTTGCACCCAAAAACTTTATAGAGGAGTTTATACAGCAGGACATTCAGGAGAAGGGACTTTCCCATATCCAGACCCGCTTCCCGCCGGAGCCTAACGGCTATCTGCACATTGGCCACGTTAAGGCCCTGTATATAGACTTTTCCATGGCGGAAAAGTTCGGCGGCAAGTGCAATCTGCGCTTTGACGACACAAACCCCACCAAGGAGAAGGAGGAGTTTGTGGACGCGATAGAATACGACATCCGCTGGCTGGGCTTTGACTGGGACAAACTGTGCTACGGCAGCGATTATTTTGACGATTGCTTTGAATACGCCGTGAAGCTCATCAAAAAGGGCGTGGCGTACGTTGACGATCTTTCAAAGGACGAAATGCGCGAATACCGCGGCACGCTGACCGAACCCGGCAAAAACTCGCCCTACCGCGACAGGAGCGTTGAGGAGAACCTTGATCTGTTCTACCGCATGCGCAACGGCGAATTTGAGGACGGCGCGCGCACCCTCCGCGCCAAGATAGACATGGCCAGCCCCAACATAAACATGCGCGACCCTGCCATATACCGCATAAAGCATGTGCCGCATCATCACACCGGCACAAAATGGTGCATCTATCCCATGTATGACTTTGCGCATCCCATTCAGGACGCTATCGAGGGCGTGACCCACTCCCTCTGCTCCCTTGAATACGAGGCGCACAGGCCGCTTTACAACTGGGTAGTGGAACAGTGCGAATTTGAACATAAGCCCAGGCAGATTGAGTTCGCGCGGCTCAATCTGACCAATACCATAATGAGCAAGCGCTATCTCAGGCGCCTTGTGGAGGAGCATTACGTTTCCGGCTGGGACGATCCGCGCATGCCGACCCTTTGTGCGCTGCGCCGCCGCGGCTATACGCCCGAGGCCATAAAGGATTTCCTCAACAGGATAGGCGTTGCCAAGGCGGACAGCATAGTGGACAGCGCAATGCTTGAACATTGCCTGAGGGAGGACCTTAACGCCAAGGCGTACCGTATGTGCGCCGTGCTTGACCCGATAAAGCTTGTTATAGAAAACTGGCCGGAGGATAAGGAAGAAGAGGTAGAGCTTGAAAACCTGCCCGGCAGCGAGACCGCAGGCACGCGCAGGGTGGCGTTCGGCAGGGAACTTTACATTGAGCGGGACGACTTTTCCTATGACCCGCCCAAGAAGTATTTCCGCCTGAAGCCCGAGGGCGAAGTGCGGCTCAAGGGCGCATACATAGTAAAATGCACCCGCTACGAGACAGACGAAAACGGCAGCGTTACCACCGTTTACTGCACATATGACCCCGCCACCCGCAGCGGCGAATGCGAGCGCAAGGTGAAGGGCACGCTGCATTGGGTAAACGCCAAAACCGCGTCCCCCGCGGAGTTCCGCCTGTACGAGGCCATGATGCTGGACGACCCCAACGACGGCGTTGAGCGCGACTTTGTGGAGCTGATGAACCCCGATTCCATCACTATAAAGCACGGCTACGTTGAACCCGCCCTTGCCGCGGCCAAGCCCGGGGACAAGTTCCAGTTCATGCGCATAGGCTACTTCTGCACCGACCTTGACCACACGAGCGAACACCCCGTGTTTAACCGCGCGGTCGGGCTGAAGGATAGTTTTAAGATGTAATGATGGGGATTACCCCAAAGGCGCCCCGGACGGGGAGCTGTCAGCGAAGCTGACTGAGGGGTTGACGTAAAAAGCATAGCCGCGGATTAACCCCTCCGGCTTTCGCTTACGCGAAACCCACCTCCCCTTTCAGGGACAGCTTTTGGCTTGAGTTTGTACCGCTCCAAAAGGCTCCCCGAACGGGGAGCTGTCAGCAAAGCTGACTGAGGGGTTGACGTAAAAAGCATAGCCGCGGATTAACCCCTCCGGCTCACTGCGTTCGCCACCTCCCCTTTCAGGGCAGGCTTTTGGTTTGAGCTTGTAACGTTCCAAAAGGCGCCACCGCTTGCGGGGGAGCTGTCTGTGAGCGATAGCGAACAGACTGAG
>CAVDFM010000053.1:0-9111 GCA_963608365.1 bacterium
GAATGAGCAAAAAAAGTCCTAAATCAGGCGAAAATCAGAATGCAAAATAATTATTTGAAACATAAAAATACTTAGGCCATAAGGCACGAAATAAACGAAATCTTTATGCAAATAATGTGAAACATAAGAAAAGAGCGCCATGCAGACGCCCTTTTACTAAATATAAGCTTATATTGATCAACGTATGCGCGTATCGCCGGAAGGCGCGTCCGGTTTTTCGGCCGGGCGGCCGGAGCTTATGCGCGTGGAGCCGATGTCGGCATCGGTATCGGAACCTATGCGGGAATGGAGCGCGGCCTGGCGCTTTGCTTCTTCTTCAAGCTGGGCGCGCATCATCTTTTCGCGCTGTGCGCGGCGGCGGGCTATACGCTTGCGTTCTTCCTTTTCCTGATGGTCAAGTATTATCAGCGCTATGCTGGCGATCACTGTAAGTATTATAAGTACTATCAGCACCGTGCGCAGTGCGGAGGATATTGACCCGCCGACTTCGTTGAGCACGTCTTCTTCCGTTGTGACGGACGGGGTAGAGGTGGGCGCGGCTTCAACGCCGACATAGTCCGCCTTTATATAAGCATTGTATGTATATATATTGCCGGAAGGATCCTCTATTTCAAGCTTGAATATAAGGTCGCGCGGGGAGCCGACGCTCATTTTCTGATTGATGGTCTGCGTGCCGCGGGGTACGGATTCCAGCATGTATAAAAGTCCGTATTCCGATTCGCTCAGCTTCAGGTTCTGCATGTCCATGCTGCCGGTGTTTTCCACGGTGAAGTTAAGGCTTATGGAGCCTGCCGAATCAAGCGGGGAAGCAACCTCCGCCGAGAAGGATATGCCTATGAGCGAAGGGTCTATATACTTCCTGACGACAAAGGTTTCGGTATGATCTGAATAGTTTGTGTTGGTCGCGTCTATGCCGGATATATTGAAAACAACGTTTCTTGTTTCGGTCGTAGGTACGGTGTAGGTAAGGGTGCGGCTTTCGCCTATTGCAAGGCTTATCGCATCCGAATTTACGGCGTTGCCAAGCTCGTCGGTTACCTTTATTTTGCTTATGCGCTGGTTACCGTTGTTGGTAAGAGCTATTGTGAACTGCTGCCCTTCTTCGCTCGCCGCGCCCTGCGTTACGCTAACGCTTATTTTTGAATTGACCATGCCGAGCGTCTTTTCACTTCCGGTAACGGTAACGGTGCTGCCGTCCGCGCCTGTATAAGTTACGACCGGCGCGCTTACAACGGTGGATGAACCCATGGTGAATTCATGGATGTAAACATACGGCGTGCCGGGTTCAACGGTAACGTCGCTTATCATGGCCTGCCTGCCGCCAATCTCTTTATCTGTGAGGGACACACCGGAAACAGGAGTGATGCCCGAATTGGTTATGGTATAGGTAAGCGTTATCGATTCGCCGCGGGATGCCTGCGATGAACTGGCCTTTACGGAAACGCTCAGCGCCGCCTCTGCCAAGCCTGCTCCGCTGTTCAGCACTGTAACGGAGGCGGTGGAGTATTTCTGCTCTCCGTTTTCGGTCCATGCAATGTCAAACCCAATAGGCTGGCCGAGCATGGCCGCGGGTATGGACACGCTTTGGCTGAATGCGGTGGTTTCACCCGGGGCGATGATGACCCCGCTCGTTTCAAAGAATCGGGTGCCGTTGTTGGAAATGGTTATGTTCTCCATGGCATATTCCGAATCGTTGGCGATGGAAATGCTCAGCTGCACGCTGCCGCCTTCCGCGCCGAGCGCGCCCGGATCTGACGTTACGTTTATGGATGCGGCCATGGCGGTGCTGCCTATAAGCAGGCAGGCAAGGCCTATTATAATTGCGAAAACTCTTTTAGCGCGTTTCATCAATATACCTCAAAAGCTTTTGTCATCGGTAAACCGATACATATTCTATTATAACTTAAAAAATGCCCGAACGCCATAGCGAAGGGCAATATGTTTCATTTAATTAATATTCCGGCAGGCTACTGCGGCAGTACCAGTTCGCATTCGCCTGCAAGTTCCGGCTTGCAGCGGCCGTCGGTGCGCTCAATTATGGCCTTTATAATACCGTCCGCTTCTTCCTTTGCACAGGATATTGAAAGGCGTATTTCGTCCGTGAATTCGCTTTCGGTTATTGCGGCGTTTGATTTTGCTATCAGGCTTTCTATCGCACCGTAGCGGGAATAATCGCACCTTAGCGCTATCAGCGCGCCGGGGATGTGCTTTTCCGCTCCTGCAGCCTTAACGGCATCTGCCGCGCCAGATGAATATGCGCGTACAAGTCCGCCTGCGCCCAGCAGTATTCCGCCGAAGTAGCGCGTTACAGTGCAAAGCACATATGTCAGCTCATTTGCTTTCAATACTTCGAGTATAGGCATTCCCGCCGTGCCGGATGGTTCGCCCGCGTCGCTGAAGCGGGTGGTCTCGCTCAGTTCGCCTATTCTGTATGCATAGCAAACGTGCGTGGCGTCCGGATACTGCTTCTTTACCTCGTTCAGCCTTGCAAGCGCCTCGTCCTCGCTCCTTACGGGAAAACATTGGGATATGAAGCGGGAGCGGTTTATTATCCGCTCCGTTTTCGCTTCTGTATGTGCTGTTTTATACGGCCTCATGGGGCGTTAGCCCTTTATTACGCGCAGGAAGCCCTTCTTGCCCTTTTTCAGTATTATACCGTTTTCAAGGGCTGCGGGGTCTGCCGCGGCGTAAACATCGGTCACTTTAGCGTCGTTCATCAGTACGCCGCCGCCTTCTATCGTGCGGCGCGCATCGCTCTTGCTGGTGCAAAGCTTGCCAAGTACCAGAAGATCGGTCACCCTAAGGCCGGTGGATTCGATTTCAGCATCGCTCAGCTTTATCGTGGGCATATGCTCTATATCTCCGCCGCCGCCGAACAGGGCTTCGGCTGCTTGCTGGGCCTTCCTGGCTTCTTCTTCGCCGTGTACCTGCGCGGTAAGGGTGTATGCGAGCACCTTCTTAGCCTCGTTTATGTTAGCCGTGGGCGCGGTGAGGGCATTTATTTCGTCTATGGGCATAAAGGTGAGCATCTTGAAGCAGTTTTGCACACCGTTATCGTCCACATTGCGCCAGTACTGATAGAATTCGTACGGGCTGGTTTTTGCGGGGTCAAGCCACAGAGCGCCCTTTTCGGTTTTGCCCATCTTTTTGCCTTCGCTGGTGGCAAGCAGACCCGTGGTCAGCGCGAACGCAGCGTGCTGCTCTTTGCGCCTTATAAGGTCGGCGCCGCTGAGAATGTTGCTCCACTGGTCGTCGCCGCCCATCTCAAGTACGCAGCCGTATTTCTGGTGCAGCATAAGAAAATCGTAGCTCTGCATCAGCATGTAGCCCATCTCAAAGAAGGTGAGGCCGCGCTCCATGCGCTGCTTGTAGCATTCCGCGGCAAGCATCCTGTTAACGCTGAACAGGGAGCCTATGTCGCGCATGAACTCAAGGAAGTTGAGCGAATGCAGCCAGCTGGCGTTGTTTTCTATTATGGCGGCGTTTTCGCCTTCAAAGTTGAGCACATGCGCCATCTGCTTCTGGAAGCAGGAAGCGTTGTGCTGTATCTCTTCGGTTGTCATCATGCGGCGCATGTCCGTTTTGCCGGAAGGATCGCCTATGTATGCCGTGCCGCCGCCGAGCAGCACTATGGGCCTGTGGCCTGCGCGCTGCATATGCGCCATGGTCATCAGCGCAACGTAGTGGCCTATGTGCAGGCTGTCCGCCGTGGGGTCGAAGCCGATGTAGAAGGTCAGCTTCTCTTTGCCCATCAGCTCCCTGAGCTCTTCGGGATGGGAACATTGCTTAACCAGGCCGCGTTCCTCAAGTATGTCGTATGCGTTTCTCATTTCAGTCTCCTCAAAAATATGTTATTTGCTTATTATTTTGAATTTATCGCCAAGCCTTTCGCTCAAAAGCGCGCCCAGCCTGTTGCTGCTGCCCTTATCAAAGCCGGCCTTGTCCACTATCAGTGCAAGGGCCTTGTTTGAATAAAGATAGAAGCTGTCGTCCGTTTCGTATGCGCAGAGCAGCTTATCGTAATCAAAGCTTTGCTCACGCCCGTTTATGCTCATAATTACGCCGGAATCACGGAAGCGGTATTCGTGCCGGAGATTGATGAACGAAGAACTGTCAAACTTCCGCGCCGGCGCTATATAGAGGAAATAATATCGCCTGCCCAACCAAGCCATGCACACTATGCTCATGGCGAAAAGGATATATCCTCCGGCGGTCACGGAATACACGGCAGCGGCCAACGCTATTGCGAACAGCATAAAGAACACGGCATGCGTACCCCAAGCGACGGACTTGAACATGCGCGCGTCAAAGCGCTGAAAGTCCAGCACGGTCTTCTTGGTGTATACTGTTGTGTTCATTATATCAGCCAACGCCTGATACTCCTCCTAAAAGCATGGGGATAGTGTATCATTTTTTATCTCTTTTAGCAATACGGGCATATCCTGATTTATAAGGCTTTTTATTATCTGTTGTAATTTTGCGCAATGTGCGGCTATAATAATGCCTATACAAACCATGGAGAGCACAATGCAAATGGACAGCGAACGCGACAAATACTATATGCGCCTGGCGATAGAGCAGGCGAAAGCTGCAATGGCGCAGGGGGAGGTGCCGATAGGCGCGGTCATAGTGAAGGACGGAGAGGTGATAGCCGCGGCGCATAATATGTGCGAATCAAGCGGCGATCCTACAGCGCACGCCGAACTTACGGCCATTCAGACAGCCGCGGAAAAAATAGGCAAGCGCGCGCTCTGCGAATGCGAGCTGTATGTAACGGTTGAGCCGTGCGCAATGTGCGCGGGTGCAATAATTAACGCGCGGCTTAAAAAGGCGGTGTTTGGCGCGCATGAGGAGCGCACGGGGTGCATGGGCAGCGTTATGGACATAAGCGAAGGATATTTTATCAATTCCGTGCGGGCGTACGGCGGAGTGCTTGAAGATGAATGCGCGGCGCTTATGGGCAGCTTCTTTGAAGAAAAAAGGCAATGATACAAAGTTTATTCACAAACCGGCTACCGAAGGTTCATTTATTATTCTTACCCATGACACATTTTGGGTTTATCATAACACCATCGGAAGCAAGCAAGACTTTTTCTTCCGTATGTGATACCTTCCTGCGATAAGATACCGACTCGGGATGCCCCCGGGCCGGTATCGTCTATTTTGGACAAAACAACGCCCGGAAGCGGTAACTTCCGGGCATATCTTCAAACAGTATTTTTAGCGGTTGCGCTTTATGACTTCTATTGCCGTGTTGGCAACGTTTTCTGCCGTGAAGCCGAACTCCTTGAACAGCACGCCGCCCTTCGCACTTGCACCGAAATGGTCAAGGCCTATGCTTGCGCCGTCAAGGCCGACATACGCGCCCCAGGGCTGGGTAGCGCCGGCCTCTATGCTTACGCGTGCGCGTATTGAGGCGGGCAGCACACTTTGCTGGTATTCTTCGCTCTGCTCACGGAACAGTTCCATGCAGGGCATGGATACAAGGCGGGCGGTATAGCCCTGAGCGGAGAGAATATCCGCGGCCTTGTACATCAGCTCAACTTCGGAACCGGAGGCCATCAATATAACATCGGGCGTGCCCTTTGGCTCGCGCAGAATGTAACCGCCGAGCATGGCCTTGTCGCAGGTATCCTCAAGCTGGGGCAGGTTCTGGCGGGAAAGGGCCATTACGCTGGGCGCGTTCAGCTTAAACGCGGCGCGGTAAGCGTATGCCGTCTCCTTTTGATCTGCGGGGCGGAATACATATGTGTTGGGCGTTGCCCGCAGCGATGCAAGCTGCTCTATGGGCTGATGCGTGGGGCCGTCCTCGCCAACGCCTATGCTGTCGTGCGTGAGCACATATGTTACGGGCAGCTTCATGAGCGCGCTGAGCCTGAGCGCGGGCTTTACATAATCGCTGAACACAAAGAACGTGGCGCAGTATGCCCTGAGTCCGCCGTAAAGAGCCACGCCGTTGGCTATGCAGGCCATTGCCAGTTCGCGCACGCCAAAGTGTATGTTGCAGCCTTCGCGGCAATCGGGCGCGAAGTAGCCGCTAATTTTAAGTTCCGTATTGTTGGAAGGGCCAAGGTCCGCGCTGCCGCCGAAAAGGTTGGGCATGTGCGCGAATATGCGGTTGAGCACAACTCCGCCGCAGGAACGGGTGGCCTTGGGCGCATCCGCCGCAAGCATTTCATCATCGGCGAACACATCCTCGCTAACTTCGCCCTTGCGCCAGGATTCAAGCTGCGCGGCAAGTTCGGGATATGCCTCAGTATAGCCCGCATACATTTCTTCATATTCTTTGCGCGCGCGCGCCCCGCGCAGGGACAGCGCCTCAAAGTGGGCATATACGTCCTCGGGAATATCAAACGGCGGATTCTTCCAGCCAAGGCGCTTGCGCATGTCCGCTATAACATCATCGCCAAGGGGAGAACCGTGCGCGCCTGCGGAACCTTCCTTCAGGGTGCCGTGGGCAATGTCCGTATGCACTATTATAAGGGAAGGCTTTTCGGCCTCTATGCGTGCCTCTTCAAGGGCGAGCGATATTGCAACGATGTCTTCGCCGTTTTCAACGTTTATTACCTGCCAGCCCATTGCACCGAAGCGGGCGGCAACGTTTTCGGTAAAGGCTATGTCGGTGGAACCTTCTATGGTGATGCGGTTACTGTCGTATACTGCTATAAGCTTGTTCAGCTTCTGCGTGCCGGCAAGGCTTGCCGCCTCGTACGATGCGCCTTCCATCATGCAGCCGTCGCCCATAAGGACGTATGTATAGTTATCAACAACGTTGAAACCTTCTTTATTAAATATGGCAGCCATGTGCGTTTCCGCCATCGCCATACCTACGGCCATGGCAAATCCCTGACCGAGCGGGCCGGTTGTCGCTTCCACTCCAACGGTGTGGCCGTATTCGGGATGGCCGGGAGTAAGGCTTCCGTACTGGCGGAACTGCTGCATGTCCTCTATGGTCAAACCATAGCCGTAAAGATGAAGCAGGGAATAAAGCAGGCTGGACGCATGGCCGGAAGAAAGGACGAATCTGTCCCTGCCGGGCCAGGTGGGGTGCTTGGGGTCATGGCGCATGTCGCTCCATATGGCATACGCGGCGGGCGCTGCACCTATGGGCATGCCGGGGTGGCCGCTGTTGGCCTTTTGAACGGTGTCTGCCGAAAGCACGCGGATAGCGCTTATAGCCTTGGCTTCGATGGGTCGCATAAACTACCTCCGAGATTGCATTTTTTGTTTGCAGGATGTATTATACCATATCGTAAAAGCATTGGAAAGGACGGAACGAATTATGCCGTACTATTATTCCATACCTTCGCCCATAGGCGTGCTTTATGCAGTGGCAGGGGAAGAAAAGCTGATAAGCCTTGGCAAAAAAGCGCCTGAGCAGGGCATGAAAATGAACAGAACTCCGCTTATGGTTAAGCTTGAGGCGGAGCTTGACGAATACTTTTCAGGCAAAAGAAAAAATTTTGACATACCGTTTGAGGAAGCCGGCACACCGTGGCAAAGAAAGTGCTATGCAGCGCTCAGGAATATTCCGTATGGTCAGGTGCGTACATATAAGCAGCTTGCTTTGGCGACCGGCAATGAGCGCGCGGCAAGGGCAGCCGGAAGCGCATGCCATTCAAATCCGCTGCTTATAATTACCCCGTGCCATAGAGTGATAGGCTCATCCGGCAAGCTGACGGGCTTTGCAGCGGGGCTTGACGCGAAGCAAAAGTTGCTTGAAATTGAAAAATCAACCTCATTTTAACATTTGCGTCACAGCAATGCGCGTATGGCCGCTTGATATAATGCGGGAAATGCGCTAAAATAAATAATCAAATTATTTAGTGTAAGGGAGGAAGCTAAATGCCCGGAATCATTAATACGGAACTTGGCACCATATCTATACCGGATGAGATCGTGGCAACCATAGCAGGCTATGCTGCCAGCGAGAATTACGGAATAGTCGGCATGCACGCTAAAACTACCGGCGATCAGCTTTGGAAGCTTGTCGGGGGCGACAATCAGCGCCGCGGCGTGAAAGTCACCTGCGTAGAAGGCGACCAGATCGATATAGACCTGTTTGTTACTATCATATACGGCGCAAGCCTTACCGCCGTTGCGGAGAATGCGATCGGCAACGTGCGCTACCGCGTGGAGGAAATGACGGGGCTTAAAGTGCGCAACGTGAATATTCACGTTGAAGGCGTGCGCGCCTGAAATTGACAATGCTTCCCATGCGGCATGAACGCGGGGAAGCACGGAGGAAACTGATTTGGAAAACATGACCATAGGCGGCGCGATGCTGAAGGAAATGTTCCTTACCGGCGCGGCGCTGCTTGAAAAGAACAGGGCGTATATCGATTCGCTCAATGTGTTCCCTGTGCCGGACGGCGATACGGGAACCAACATGTCCATGACGATGCAGAGCGCCGTCATGGAAATACAGAATTGCAAGGGCACCAACGTGAGTGATATCGCGGCGGCGGCCTCTTTGGGCGCACTCAAGGGTGCGCGCGGCAATTCGGGCGTTATACTGTCCCAGATATTAAGGGGCTTTGCGCGCGCGCTTTCAGGTAAGGAAGAAATGGCGCCGGAAAACTTCGCCGCCGCGCTTACAACGGGCACCGAGGCCGCGTATAAGGCCGTTATGAAGCCCAAGGAAGGCACCATGCTCACCGTTGCGCGCATGATGGCGGAAGCCGTTACCAAGGAAGCGAACGAAGGCGCAAATCTTTATAAGCTTATAGACGTTATGATAGACGAAGGCGAGCGCGCACTGCTGCTCACGCCGGAGCTTTTGCCTGTGCTTAAGGAAGCGGGCGTTGTGGACTCCGGCGGCAAGGGCCTTGTTACCATACTTCGCGGCTTTAAGATGGTTATAGACGGCGAGGAAGTGGATGAATACGTTCCCGCGCCGCAGCAGAATACTGCCGAGATAACAGGCAATGAAGAGGGCGCGGATCTTGAAGCACTTGACGATATAGAGTTCGGCTATTGCACGGAATTTTTCATAATACATCTTGATGAGTCGTTCTCTGAGGCGGATTTGGACAAGCTGCGCGAAAAGCTTATGAAGATAGGCGATTCCGTTGTTGTGGCCTATGATTCGGACTTCATAAAGATCCACGT
>CAVDFM010000053.1:9121-9911 GCA_963608365.1 bacterium
AAGATACTTCAGCTTGCGCTAAGGCTTGGCGAAATAGACCGCATAAAGATAGAGAATATGCGCGAGCAGAACCGCGAATTGCTTGCCAACATGAAGAAGAACGAGAAGGAGAACGCCCTTGTAGCCGTGAGCATAAGCGACGGTATAGACGAAGTTTATAAGGCGATAGGCGTGAACAATCTTATCTCCGGCGGGCAGACCATGAACCCGAGCATAGACAGCATAACCAAGGCCATACGCCGCGCCAACGCGAGGAATGTTTTTGTGCTGCCAAACAATTCAAACATAATTATGGCGGCTCAGCAGGCCGCGGCCATAAGCGACCGCAACGTTATAGTAATACCCAGCAAGACCATGATGCAGGGCCTGAGCGCTGCGCTTGCATACAGCGATGATGTTGACGTTGAAACCAATACGGAGCGCATGACCGCCGCCATAAGGCAGGTGCTTTCCGGTTCCGTAACATATGCCGTGCGCGATACGCAGTTCAACGGCGAAAAAATATCCCAGGGCGATATAATAGGCCTGCTCGATAACGTGATAACCAAGGTTGGCACGAGCGTGAACAGCGTTGCCGTGGAGCTTCTTTGCAGCATGATAGAGAATAAGGGCGACGACTGCATGGCCACCATATTCTATGGCGAAGGCGCGGATGAGGAAAGCGCGCAGGCCGTTGCCGATGCCGCAAACGAAAAATACCCAGATGCGGAAATAACGGTGCAGTACGGCGGGCAGCCGCTTTACTACTATTATTTCTCCGTGGAATAAAATGGCAGCCGCTCCTATAACG
>CAVDFM010000053.1:9921-12184 GCA_963608365.1 bacterium
GAATAGGACCCCGCCGGGCCGAAGCATTCGGCCGGTTGGGTCTTTTTTCGGTTGAAGATATGCTGTTGTTTATGCCAAGGAGCTATATCGATTATACTAAAAGCGTACTCATGCGCGAAGCGGAACAGGGTGACCTTTGCGCCGTTAAGGTAACGATCACGGGTGAAGCTAAAACCGTGCGCATACGAGGCGGGCTTACAATAACCACTGCCGCGGCAACGGACGGGCTGAATAAGCTTCAGCTGTGCTGGTACAATCAGCCGTATATGGCGTCTAAGCCCGAGGTTGGAAGAACATGCTATGCCTGCGGCCGTGCGGATAAACGGCGCGGCATGAAGCTGATGAATCCGCAGCTTTATAATGAATTGCCCGGCATAGTGCCGCAGTATCCGCTTGTGAGCGGCCTTACGCAAAAAATAATGCGCGAAGCGGCAGCGGGCGCATTGGGCATGTATAAGGGCAGAATAGAAGAAACGCTTCCGGAATGCATAATGGCTGAGTATTCGCTTATGCCGCGCGGGGATGCGCTGCTTGCCATGCATATGCCGCAAAGCTTTGAACAGCTTGAGCGCGCAAAAGAGCGCATGGCGTTTGAAGACATGCTGCTTTATGCGCTGATGCTGAGTATACTGAGACATAGGCGGGAGCAGGGCGGCGGAATTGCGTTCGATATGGACGGCAAGCTTGAAAGCTTCAAAAAGCTGCTGCCGTTTGAGCCTACGGCGGCTCAGCTTAGGGCAATGCGGGATATTTCCGCGGACATGGCGAAAAATGTTCAAATGAACAGGCTGGTTCAGGGCGATGTTGGCAGCGGCAAGACTGCCTGCGCGCTTTTTGCCATATATGCTGCCATTGAAAACGGATATAGCGCCGCGCTTATGGCGCCGACTGAGATATTGGCGGATCAGCACTACCGCACTCTGAAAAACATGTTTGGCGACAGGGCGATATTGCTCAAAGGCGGCATGAAGAAAAAAGAGCGGGAGGAGATAGCTGCGCGTCTTATGAGCGGGGAAGCGCTGGCGATAACCGGTACCCATGCCATAATAAGCGGCGGTGTGGAGATAGCCAACCTTGGCCTTGTTATCGCGGATGAGCAGCACCGCTTCGGCGTCAGGCAGCGCGCGGCTATAAGCGCAAAGGGCAGCGCGCCTGATACGCTTATAATGAGCGCAACGCCGATACCGCGCACGCTTTCGCTGCTGATGTACGGCGACCTTGAACTGAGCGTTATTGACGAACTGCCGCCGGGAAGAAAGCCAATAAAAACGCGGATCGTGCCGCAGGAGAAGCGGGACGATATGTATCGCTTTATCGAAAACGAGCTCAAGGACGGCGCACAATGCTACGCCGTGTGTCCCCTTGTTGAAGAAAGCGAGGCCATGGAGGGCGTGCTCAGCGCGGCGGCGCTGTATAAAGAACTGAGTAAAAAACTTGATGTCAGCATAGAACTCATGCACGGGCGGCTGAGCGCTGCGGAAAAGCAGGCGCGGGCGGCGCGCTTTGCATCGGGCGAGACGAAACTGCTTGTGTCCACGACTGTGGTTGAAGTTGGCGTGGACGTGCCAAACGCCACAATAATGGTAATAGAAAACGCGGACCGTTTCGGCCTTGCGCAGCTTCATCAGCTCCGCGGCAGGGTAGGGCGCGGCAGCAAGGAATCATATTGCTTTTTGCTGAGCGAATCGGATTCAAAAACGGCAAAGGAAAGGCTCGGCATACTGTGCGGCACCACGGACGGATTCAAAATAGCGGAGCGCGATCTTGAAATGCGCGGGCCGGGCGAACTTATAGGCGCGCGCCAGCATGGCGAGGATGGCCTGAGCGCAGCCATGTTCGCGGGCAACATGAAGGCATTTAACATGGCAAAAGATGCGGCGGATAAGCTTATTGCAAAAGGCGATATGAACGATCCGCTTATTAAAAAAGCCGTTATTACGGCGGACGAGAAAACAAAAAACATAGCGCAGAATTAAAACAGAATCTAACTGTAAATCTTTATCCACACTTCTCTTATTTACCATTCATAATATCTCCGCTTTGGGCGAAACATAAAGCCAGACAAAGCAAGGAGGTGAAAGCAATGTCACGAAACAGCGTACTGATTCCCGAAGCGAAGAAGGCTATGGATTCCTTTAAGAGCGAAGTAGCCAATTCACTTAACGTGAACCTGAAGCAGGGCGATAACGGCGACCTTACTTCCCGCCAGGCCGGTTCCATCGGCGGCGAGATGGTGAAGCGCATGATAGCCTATGCCGCTAAC
>CAVDFM010000054.1:0-10761 GCA_963608365.1 bacterium
ATAACTCAATGCACCGGAAAAGGCCGTCGCAAGACGGCCTTTTGCTATGCTTGGAATTAGAACTTCAACCCGTTGATTATGTTTGCGTCGGCGACGACTTTGGCCTTGATGAGGGGCTTCTGGGAGGCTAGTATCACGGTCACGCCGGGGCCGTGGCCGGCAAGCATGCAGTCCGAATGGATTATTACGCCGATGGCGACTGCGCCCGTGAGGAAGCCGCGGCCATACATGTTGTCGCAATCCTGAAGCATTACTATGTCGCCGAAGCGCAGCTTGTCAAGGCCCAGCTCTTTCACCTTGGCAGGGTCGTGGGTCATTATGTCGTAATCGCCGCGGAAGGGCAGATTGGAGCCTATGCCGGAGCCCATGAGATACGGCGGGATGACCGCGGCCACGGGCACGGTGAGCGTGCCGTCGCCGTTTTCCTCTATGCCCAGCTTTTCAAAAAGCTCGGGGTCGATGTTCATGGCGCTTATGTCGGGATAGTCGATAAGCTTGAGCCCCTGGCCGTGCGCGCGGATGAGCACCTTGTCCTCAGGGCAGAGGAGGTCGAGCGTTTCATCCTCAAAGTAGACCATAACGTCCTCTGCGCCGCCGTGCTTGCCGGTGACGAAGCCGCGCTTGCCCTTGCCGTCGCCGCTCATAACAACGGCTTCGTTGCCTATGCAGGAAAGTATGTTCAGATATTCGCTGAAATCCTTGTTGTCATGATAAAGTGATACGCCGGGTTCAATATGGTCGCCCGCAAGGCCGAAGGCACAGTCGCCCAGCTTTACATTATAATTGATGCCGCCTATGCCGGGGGTCAGGAAGGGCTTGCCGTCCTGCGCAACGCGCCAGCCGCGGCAGACATTGGGCCGTATTTTGCCCACGACGGAGCCTTTTACTACCTTTTCTTTGTTGGTTTTAAGCATTGGGAGTCTCCTTTCGCATTTGCCGTATTGACATATTTATATAAGATATGATACCGTAAACGGGCAAAAAAGCAAGAGTAAAAAGCGGCGAACGGGGCATAGAAACACCCGGATGCGTGGTTGCGAAAAAAGTTTGGTTTTTTTATAAAAAAAGCTTGATATTTCCATGAATATCGTGTAGAATATGAGCGTTGTGCGAATGGACGCAGTTTTTTCGCGCGGCGATAACGTGAAAGACTCAGCGGGAGGTTGCCGGTATGCCATCCGGGTAATTTCCGCCGAGGGCCCACGATACGGGCAACGGGCAAGTGCCCGGCCGAGGTATTTTAGAGATGAAACACTCGGCTGCGTGTACGGCCCCGATACTAAAAGGAGGAAGAAATAATATGGCAAATCAGAAGATCCGCATTAAGCTCAAGGCCTACGAGTGCAACCTTATCGACCAGAGCGCGGAAAAGATCGTGGATACGGCAAAGCGCACGGGCGCTCGCGTAAGCGGCCCCATACCCCTGCCGACGGAGAAGGAAATAGTTACCATCCTCCGTTCGCCCCACAAGTATAAGGACAGCAGAGAGCAGTTTGAGATGCGCACCCATAAGCGCCTGATCGATATCCTGCAGCCCTCCGCCAAGACGGTGGACGCGCTGATGAAGCTCGATCTCCCCGCGGGTGTCGATATCGAGATCAAGCTGTAAGCACGGAGGTGGATTTACAATGAAGAAAGCGATTTTGGGCACCAAGGTCGGCATGACCCAGATGTTCAGAGAAGACGGAACCATGATCCCCGTCACCGTAGTGCTTGCGGGCCCCTGCCCCGTGGTTCAGATCAAGACCACCGGCAAAGACGGCTACGAAGCCGTGCAGGTAGCCTTTGGCCCCGTCAGGGAAAAGCTCATCACCAAGCCTGAGCTCGGTCACCTGAAGAAGGCCGGTGTTGCCGCTCACCGTTATGTGCGCGAATTCAAGCTGGATGATACCGCGGCTTACGAAGTCGGTCAGGTCATTAAGGCTGACGTATTCGCCAACGGCGATAAGGTAGACGTTACCGGCAAGAGCAAGGGCAAAGGCTTCCAGGGCAACATCAAGCGTTGGAATCAGGCCCGCGGCCGCAAGACCCACGGTTCCCACTCCTACCGCGTAGCCGGTTCAATGGGCGCCTGCACCTACCCCGGCGAGGTATTCAAGACCAAGCGCCTGCCCGGTCACATGGGCTGCGAGCGCATCACGGTTCAGAACCTTGAGGTCGCCAGAGTGGACGCCGAAAGGAATCTGCTGCTCATAAAGGGCGCGATCCCCGGCGCCAAGGGTTCCCTGGTAATGGTTAGGGAAACCGTTAAGTAAGGGAAAGGAGAAGTAGAAAATGCCTAACGTAGCATTGCACAATATCGCCGGCGAAAACATCGGCGAGATCGCCCTGAGCGAGAATGTGTTTGGCGCTGAAGTAAATCAGTACGCCGTGCACGAAGTTGTTAAGGCTTATCTGGCCAACCAGCGCCAGGGCACGCAGAGCGCCCTGACCCGCGCCGAAGTACGCGGCGGCGGCATCAAGATCTACCGCCAGAAGGGTACCGGCCGCGCCCGCCACAGCAGCAACCGCGCGCCTATATTCACCCACGGCGGCGTAGTGTTCGCTCCCAAGCCGCGCGACTATCGCCTCAGCGTTAACAAGAAGGTCAAGCGCATCGCCATGAAGAGCGCGTTGACCAGCAAGGTAAACGACAACGAAATCATCGTTTACAATGCGCTGGATATAGAGAACCCCAAGACCAAGGAAATGGTGAAGGTGCTCAACGCCATGAACGTCAAGAAGGCGCTCATAGTGCTCAGCGACAAGGACGAGATAGTAGAGCGCGCCGCCAGGAACATCCCCGGCGTAAAGACCACTCTGGTCAGCACTCTGAACGTGTACGAGATTCTCAAGTACAACACTCTCATCCTCACCAAGGATTCCGCGGCAAAGATAGAGGAGGTGTACGCATAATGAAGTCTCCCCATGATATAATCATCCGCCCTGTACTCACCGAGAAGAGCTACGACCACTTTGCAGACAAGACCTACACTTTCGTGGTCGATAAGAGGGCAAACAAGACCGAGATCCGTCAGGCTATCGAAGCCGTGTTCGGCGTAAAGGTCGATTCCGTACACACCGTGAACCACATGGGCAAGATGAAGAGGCAGGGCCTGCACGAAGGCCGCCGTCCTTCCATCAAGAAGGCCTATGTGAAGCTGAAGAAGGATTCCAAGGGTATTGAATTCTTCGACAGCATCGCCCAGTAAGGAGGCACACAATGGCTATAAGGAAGATCAAACCCACCACTCCCGGCCAGCGCTTCATGACCGTCTCCGCTTTCGAGGAGATCACCTGCACCACGCCGGAAAAATCCCTTTTGGAAGACCTTCGCTCCTCCGGCGGCCGCAATAACCATGGCCGCATCACCGTTCGCCATCGCGGCGGCGGCGCGAGGCGCAAGTACAGGATCGTCGACTTCAAGCGCAACAAGGACGGCGTGCCCGCCAAGGTTGCCACCATCGAATACGATCCTAACCGCAGCGCGAACATTGCCCTGCTGAACTATGCAGACGGCGAAAAGCGCTACATCATCGCTCCTCTTGGCCTGAAGGTCGGCGACACGCTGCTTTCCGGCGAAGGCGCGGACATCAAGGTCGGCAACGCTATGCAGATCCGTCAGATACCCGTCGGTACCATGATACACTGCATCGAGATCAAGCCCGGCAAGGGCGCGCAGATCGCCCGCAGCGCCGGCAACGCGGCCCAGCTGATGGCTAAGGAAGGCGCTTACGCGCAGGTCCGTCTGCCCAGCGGCGAAGTTCGCCTGATCCCCATGAACGCCAAGGCCACCATCGGCCAGGTCGGCAACGTGGATCACGAGAACATTAAGCTTGGTAAGGCCGGCCGCACCCGTCATAAGGGCTTCAGGCCCACCGTGCGCGGTTCCGTCATGAACCCCTGCGACCATCCGCACGGCGGCGGCGAAGGCAAGTCGCCTATCGGCCGTCCCGGCCCGGTCACTCCGTGGGGCAAGCCCGCGCTTGGTTATAAGACCCGCAAGACCAAGAACGTCAACGATAAGTTCATCGTGCGCCGCAGGAACGGCAAGTAAGAGGCGAAAGGAGTCAACAATGAGCAGATCAGTTAAGAAGGGGCCTTTTGTTCAGGAACGCTTGCTCGCTCGCATTCACGCGATGAACGAAAGCGGCAAGAAGACCGTGGTCAAAACATGGTCCAGGGCTTCCACGATATTCCCCGAGATGGTGGGACACACCATCGCCGTGCATGACGGCAGGAAGCACGTTCCCGTGTACGTGACCGAGGAAATGGTCGGTCACAAGCTGGGCGAGTTTGCGCCCACCCGTACTTTCAGAGGACACAGGGGTTCCGAAAAGACCTCTGGTCAGAGATAAGGAGGAGCGAAACATGGCAACAAGGTCAAGAGAAAAGAGCGCAGCGCGCAAGGCCAACGCCGACAAGCGTCCCCGCGCGATAGCCAAGTATGTCCGCATCTCCTCCCGCAAGGTCAAGGTCGTCATCGACCTGATCCGGGGCAAGTCTGTGGCAGAAGCCAAGGCCATACTGGCCTTCACTCCCAAGGCTGCCAGCGAGCCGGTGCTTAAGGTCCTCAATTCCGCCGTTGCTAACGCGGAAAACAATCTGGACATGAGCGCGGATCAGCTCTTCGTAGCCGAGGTGTTTGCTAATCAGGGACCCACCCTCAAGCGTTTCCGCCCCCGTGCCCAGGGCCGTGCGAGCAGGATCCGCAAGCGCACCAGCCACATAACCGTCATCCTGGACAAGGTAAACTAAGGAGGAGACAATGGGACAGAAAGTTAATCCGAACGGATTCCGCGTAGGCGTCATCAGGGATTGGAACACCCGCTGGTACGCTTCCAAGAAGGAATTCTCCGATTTCCTCATCGAGGATAAGAAGATCCGCGATCATATCAAAGAGGTACACTACGCCGCCGGTATCGCCCGCATAGACATTATGCGCGCCGCAGGCAAGGTGACCGTGAGCATCTACACCGGCCGTCCCGGTATGCTGATTGGCAAAGGCGGCGTGGGCGTAGACGCTATAAAGGCCGACGTAAGCGCGCTGATCGGTAAGCCCGTCAACGTGAACATAATGGAGATAAAGAACCCCGATGCCAACGCTCAGCTCGTAGCCGAGAACATCGCGGCCCAGCTTGAAAAGCGTATCTCCTTCCGCCGCGCCATGAAGCAGAGCATGATGAGGGCCACCAAGGCCGGCGCCAAGGGCATAAAGATCTCCTGCGGCGGTCGTCTTGGCGGAGCGGAAATAGCCCGCAGCGAAGGTTATCATGAAGGTTCTATTCCCCTTCAGACCATCCGTGCGGACATAGAGTACGGCTTTGCAGAAGCCCGCACCGCGTACGGCCGCATAGGCGTTAAGGTGTGGATCTACAAGGGCGAAGTGCTCAACCGTGTGAAGAAAGCGTAAGGAGGGCAAATAACCATGTTGATGCCTAAGAGAGTTAAGCGCAGGAGAGTGCACCGCGGCCGCATGACCGGCAAAGCATTGCGCGGTAACACCGTGACTTACGGCGATTGGGGCCTGATGGCCACGGAGCCCGCCTGGGTCACCAGCCAGCAGATAGAGGCCGCCCGTGTAGCGATGACCCGTTACATCAAGCGCGGCGGTAAAGTTTGGATAAAGATATTCCCCGACAAGCCCGTTACCGAAAAGCCGGCAGAAACCCGAATGGGTTCCGGTAAAGGTTCACCCGAATATTGGGTAGCGGTTGTCAAGCCCGGCAGAGTGATGTTCGAGATCGCCGGCGTGGACGATGCGACTGCTAAAGAGGCGCTCAGGCTTGCAATGCACAAGCTGCCCCTCAAGTGCAAGTTCGTACAGAAAGAGACTGTGGCAGGAGGCGAAAGCAATGAAGGCTAATGAACTGAGGAAGCTCTCTACCGAGGAGCTTGTCGCCAAGGAAAAGGAGCTCAAGGAAGAGCTGTTCAATCTGCGCTTCCAGCTTGCTACCGGCCAGCTCAGCAATCCCCAGCGCATAGGCGAGTGCAAGAAGGACGTGGCCAGGGTCAAGACCCTGCTGTGCGAGCGCGAGCTCAAGGCTGCCGAGTAAGGGTGAAAGGAGATTAAACCAATGGAACAGATATCAAGAGGTTATCGCAAGACCCGCATCGGCGAAGTCGTAAGCGACAAGATGGATAAGACCATCGTCGTGGCCATAAAGACCAAGGTACGCCATCCCCTTTACGGCAAGATGGTAAACCGTACCCGCAAGTTTAAGGCCCATGACGAGAATAACGAGTGCGGCATAGGCGACACCGTTAAGATCATGGAGACCCGCCCCCTGAGCAAGGATAAGCGCTGGAGACTGGTCGAGATAGTTGAAAAGGCCAAGTAAGCCGGAAAGGAGCAAAAAATGATTCAACCGCAGACAAGGCTTAAAGTAGCAGATAACAGCGGCGCCAAGGAAATCATGTGCATCCGCTGCCTGGGCGGCTCCTTCCGCAAGAGCGCCGGCATAGGCGACGTAATAGTTGCCTCCGTAAAGTCCGCCTCCCCCGGCGGCGCCGTGAAGAAGAAGGATGTTGTGCACGCGGTAGTGGTAAGGACCACCTACCCCACGCAGAGGCCTGACGGCAGCTTCATCCGCTTCGACGACAATGCGGCCGTTATAATAAACGACAAGAAGGAGCCTAAGGGAACCCGTATTTTCGGGCCTGTGGCGAGGGAGCTGCGCGCTAAGGACTACATGAAGATAGTCTCCCTTGCACCCGAAGTGCTTTGATGGAGGAAACGCAATGAAGAAGCTTAACGTCAAGAAAGACGATACCGTAGTCGTCATCTCCGGCAAGGACAAGGGCAAGAAGGGCAAGGTCCTTTCTGCCTTCCCCGCGGAGGAGCGCATAGTGGTGCAGGGCGCCAACATGGTGACCAGGCATCGCAAGCCCCGCAAGCAGGGCGAAACCGGCGGCCGTATAGAGCATGAAGGCACCATCAACGCGTCCAACGTGATGCTGGTTTGCCCCAAGTGCGGCGTGGCTACCCGCGTTGGCCATGCCATGGACGGCGACAAGAAGGTCCGCGTTTGCAAAAAGTGCGGCAAGAACATCGACTGAGGCAGGAGGAATAGAGAATGGCTAAGAAAGATACCGCCGCTCAGGCACCCGCCAAGAAGAAAAAGAACGCCGTTGAGGCGAAGCCCTTTACTGAGGCTCCCCGTCTCAAGGTGAAGTACACCGACGAGATCGTTAACCAGCTGAAGGAAAAGTTCGGTTACGAGAACGTGATGCAGATCCCCAAGCTTGAAAAGGTAGTCATAAACATGGGCCTCGGCTCCGAGAAGGACAACCCCAAGGGCATGGAGAGCGCAGTGGAAGAGCTGAGCATCATAGCCGGTCAGAAGCCCGTTGTGACCAAGGCCAAGAAGAGCGTTGCAAACTTTAAGGTTCGCGAAGGCATGAACATTGGCGCCAAGGTCACCCTGCGCGGCGACAGGATGTACTACTTCGTTGATAAGCTCATCAACATAGTGCTTCCCCGCGTGCGCGACTTCCGCGGCATACCCGATACCAGCTTTGACGGCCGCGGCAATTACGCCATGGGCCTGAAGGAACAGCTGATATTCCCCGAAATCAACTATGACGATGTTGATAAGATAAGGGGTATGGACATAGTGTTCGTTACCACGGCCAAGACCGACGAAGAAGCGAAGGCGCTGCTCCAGATGATGGGCATGCCCTTCATGCAGGCGTGATTTTAGGAGGAAGAAACAGTGGCAAAGACAAGCATGAAAATAAAGCAGCAGCGCCCGGCGAAGTATTCCACCCGCGCTTACACCCGCTGCCGCATCTGCGGCCGTCCGCATTCCGTCCTGCGCAAATACGGCATCTGCCGTGTTTGCTTCAGGGAGCTTGCCTACAAGGGCGAGATACCCGGCGTGCGTAAGGCCAGCTGGTAAGCATATCGAAAGGAGGAAAAAAGACTATGTTGATAACCGATCCCATCGCCGATATGCTGACCCGTATCCGCAATGCTCTTACCGCCAAGCATGAGGACGTTCTCGTCCCCGCTTCCACGGTGAAGAAGGCCATAGCCGAGATACTGCTCGACGAGGGCTACATAAAGAGCTATGACATCCGCGAGGACGGCGTGGCCAAGTATATCCACATCGACCTCAAGTACGGCCCCAACAAGCAGAGGGTCATAACCGGCCTCAAGCGCATCAGCAAGCCCGGTCTGCGCATCTACGCGCGCAAGGACCAGCTGCCCAAGGTGCTGAACGGTCTGGGCATCGCCATCATATCCACCTCCCGCGGCATAATGACCGACAGGGAAGCCCGCAAGCAGGGCGTGGGCGGCGAAGTCCTCGCTTACATCTGGTAATAAAACCAATATAAACGGAGGTGTAATAACATGTCACGAATCGGAAAACTTCCGATAAGCGTTCCTGGCGGAGTGACAATCACGGTCGATGACGGCAACACCGTGACCGTGAAGGGCCCCAAGGGCACTCTTAGTGAAAAGATCTCTCCTGATATGGAGATTGAACAGGACAATGGTGTGCTTCACGTGAAGCGCCCCAGCGACGACAAGCGTCACCGCGCGCTGCACGGCCTGACCCGCTCCCTGATACACAACATGGTAGTGGGCGTGACCGAGGGCTTTGCGAAGAATCTGGAGATAGAAGGCGTTGGTTACCGCGCCCAGCTTCAGGGCAGCAAGCTCGTGCTGAACATGGGTTATTCCCATCCCGTCGAGTTTGACGCTCCCGAAGGTATCACCTTTGAGGTTCCCGCACCCAACCGCATCGTGGTCAAGGGCGCGAGCAAGCAGCAGGTCGGCCAGATGGCGGCTGATATCCGTGCGGTCCGTGAGCCTGAGCCTTACAAGGGCAAGGGTATCCGCTACGCCGGAGAGCATGTACGCCGTAAGGAAGGCAAGACCGGTAAGTAAGGCGTAGATAAGGAGCAAGGATAATGATATCAAGGATAGATAAAAACTCTATACGTCAAAAGAGGCATCAGCGTACCCGCAGGCACATCATCGGTACCGCTGAGCGCCCCAGGCTCAACGTATATCGCAGCCTGAACCACATTTACGCCCAGGTCATCGATGACGACGCTTCTCACACTCTGGCTGCCGCTTCCACTCTGGATGCGGAAGTCGTGGCCCAGCTTGAAGGCAAGACCAAGAGCGAAGCCGCTGAGATAGTGGGTGAAATGGTCGCCAAGAGGGCCATTGAAAAGGGTGTCAAGCAGGTAGTATTCGACCGCGGTGGTTATCTTTACACCGGCCGCGTTCAGAAGCTTGCCGACGGCGCTCGCAAGGCCGGGCTGGAATTCTAAGGAGGTCTAAATGCAAAAGCGTATCGATACACCCGAAGTGGAACTCAAGGAAAGGCTTGTATACATCAACCGTGTCGCCAAGGTCGTTAAGGGCGGCCGTAACTTCCGCTTCACCGCGCTGATGGTTGTTGGCGACGGCGAAGGCAGGGTCGGCGTTGGTCTTGGCAAGGCTACCGAGATTCCCGAAGCCGTGCGCAAGGGCGTTGCTGACGCCAAGCGCCACATGATACAGGTTCCCGTTGTTGGCACCACCATTCCGCACGCTGTGGAAGGCAAGTACAGCAAGGGCCATGTAAGGATGCTCCCCGCCGAAGAAGGTACCGGCGTTATCGCGGGCGGCCCCGTCCGTGCGGTGCTTGAAATGGTCGGCATAAAGGATATCCGCACCAAGAGCTACGGCTCCAACAACCCCGCTAACTGCGTCAAGGCGACCCTGGATGGACTCAGCCAGCTGCGCACTGCGGAAGAGATCGCGCGTCTGCGCGGCAAGACCGTGGAAGAGATCCTCGGCTGATAGGAGGAAACGATGGCTGAACTGAAAATAACCCTCGTAAAGAGCACCATTGGCGCGCTTGACGACCAGCAGGCTACCGTAAAGGCGCTGGGTCTGCACAAGACCAACAGCACCGTTATCAAGCCCGACAATGCGGCCGTGCGCGGCATGATCTTCAAGGTAAAGCACCTTGTAAAGGTCGAAGAAGTTTAATTCGGAGGTAGGAAGCATGAAACTACAAGAGTTAAGGCCGGCGGAGGGCTCCACCCAGTCCGTAAAGCGCGTAGGCCGCGGCACGGGCTCCGGCTTGGGCAAGACCTCCGGCAAGGGTCACAAGGGCCAGAAGGCCCGCAGCGGCAGCAAGAAGAACGGCTTTGAAGGCGGCCAGATGCCCCTTGCACGCCGTCTGCCTAAGCGCGGCTTCACCAACATTTTTGCTAAGGAATACACCGTTGTTAACGTCGGCGAGCTTGAAAAGCTGGAAAACGGCACCACCGTTACCGCAGAGCTTCTCAAGAAGCAGGGCATTATCAGCAAGATAGAGAAGGACGGACTTAAGGTTCTGGGTCGCGGCGAGCTGACCAAGAAGCTGGATGTCAAGGCCGCTAAGTTCTCTGAGACTGCTAAGAAGGCTATCGAGGCCGCTGGCGGAAGCGCAGAGGTGGTCTGATGTTTAGCACGCTCGTCAACGCATGGAAAATAAAGGATATCCGTACGAAGATGCTTTACACGATGCTGCTTATCGTGATCTATCGTCTGGGTTCCTTCATCCCCGTCCCCGGTGTGAACGCGGCAGCCATTACACAGTATGCAGAGCAGTACGATATGTTGGGATTCCTCAACCTGCTCTCCGGCGGCGCTTTCGGTGACTTTTCCATCTTTGCAATGGGCATTTCGCCATACATCACCGGCTCTATAATCATTCAACTGCTCACCATTGCCATCCCCAGCCTTGAAAGGCTTTCCAAGGAGGAGGATGGCAGGGAAAAGATCGAAGCCAT
>CAVDFM010000054.1:10771-12033 GCA_963608365.1 bacterium
CCCGTTACACCGGCATCGGCCTTGCGCTAGTGCAGAGCATAGGTATCGTTGCTGGTCTTCAGAACAGTAACTACGGCGGAAACGTGCTTGCCAGCACCGATAATCTTTTCCTCACTTATGCCACGATAGGCTGCGTATGTACGGCTGGTACCGCGTTCCTGATGTGGATCGGCGAAAGGATAACTGAAAAAGGCATCGGCAACGGCGTTTCCTTCATAATCTTCGCCTCCATCTGCGCCCGCGTTCCCACCGTTGTACTGAGCATCTGCAAGGCTGTGTTCACCGGCCAGTATTACTGGTGGATACTGCCCATACTGATCGTGTTCGTACTGGCCATAGTGACCGGCGTCACCTTCATAGACCGCAGCGAACGCCGCATCCCCGTGCAGTATGCCAAGCGCGTGGTAGGCCGCAAGATGTACGGCGGCCAGAGCACCTTTATCCCCCTCAAGGCCAACGCCAACGGCGTTATGCCCCTGATCTTCGCCATGACCATTATGCAGGTCCCCGCGATGATCGGCCAGTTCTGGCCCGATGGCGGATTCTACAAGTTCTATATCAACTACATGAGCGCGAGCAGCGAGCATTGGTATGGACACCTTGTATATTATGTGATCTATTCGCTGCTGATAGTGGCCTTCGCTTACTTCTACACCACGATTTCCTTTAATCCCGTGGAAATAAGCAAGAACCTGCAGCAGAACGGCGGCTTTATACCGGGCATTCGTCCCGGCAGGCCCACCGGCGAATATCTGCAGAGGATAAGCAACCGCCTGACCCTGTTCGGCGCGGTATTCCTCATGATACTGGCCATAGTCCCCACGGTGCTGCTTGGTGCATTCGGACTCAGCTCCACCTTTGGCCCCACGAGCATACTGATAATGGTAAGCGTTGCACTGGAAACCAGCGCGCAGCTCGAATCCATGATGCTCATGCGCCATTACAAGGGATTCCTTGGCTAAGAAAGCCGGATAGACACTATGAAGCTTATATTTCTTGGACCTCCGGGCGCCGGAAAAGGCACCCAAGCGGAGAGGATAAGCAAGCTTTATGGTATAGCCCATATCTCCACAGGGGATATGCTCCGCTCCCAGATGCGTGATGGCACGCCGCTGGGGGCGGAAGCCAAAGGCTATATCGAGCGGGGCGAACTGGTTCCCGATGCGCTGATAATCGCAATGGTTGCCGAGCGCATAAAGGAAGCCGACTGCGAAAACGGATTCCTGTTCGATGGATTCCCCAGAACAGTCGCCCAGGCAGAA
>CAVDFM010000055.1:0-5377 GCA_963608365.1 bacterium
TAGCAATACAAATGCTGATTATGGCGAATACACCGTAATAGGCGAAAATAAGGATGCTGCCGCCGAAGTTTATGCCGATATCGATCCGGAGGCAACCGTAAAAGCAATATCGGCCGCATGGCCTAACAGCAAATGGTGGAGCAATTATTCCGACGCAGGCAAGCAGGATTATAAAATAGCTTCCGAATGGCTGAATATAGATATTACATTTATCAGCACAGGCGGCGTTTTCAGCAGCGTTACCGTTCAGTATGCGGCGCAAAGCGAACCGAGTGAACCCAAAGGTGAGTTAAGTCCGATATAGCAATATATGTTCACAAAGGAGCGCGAGACATACGACGCACATTGTCAGGAAGTACGCGTAATGCTGAATGCTCTGCTCAGCGCAATAAACGGCGGCACAGATGGAATAGATACCGCGCTCAACATGCTGCATAGTGCGGTTGTATCAGCCGAAGAAAGCGGCAAAGTGAATTCATTCAGCGAGATGAATATGGACTTCCGCATATATACATCCGGCTCCAAGGCCGAAAAGGCGGTGGTTATAAGTATTGAGCAAAATAACCAAACTGAATAAAATCAGCCAAATCATACAATATGTAGATGAAAAAGGTTGAAAGTTGCTACAACACATAGTATAATACAAGCGAGGTGTTGCATCTATGGATAACAATCGCACTATCGTGCGTATAGCCGGAATGGAATTTAAGTTGACCGGCGACGAAAGCCAGCAGTATATGGATTCTCTGGCCGAAATGGTAAATGCAAAGGTGGACGAGGTCAAGCGTACATACCCCATGCTTAGCACGGGTAATTGTGTGCTGCTTGCGGCGCTCAACATGGCGGACGAGCTTACCAAGCTTCGCAGCGATTATGAAGCGCTGGATCAGCGCATATCCGATCTTAGGGAAATGCCAAAGCGCAGCGGCGCTTCCGCGCCCGTAAAGCGTCCTTTTGCCGCCAAACAGGAAACTGGCGTACACTAAAAGGAGCATTGGCGGAATAGACCACCGCAATTCATGACCATAGATTATTTGGCGCGGCCGGAGCGTTTAGTTTCGGTCGCCTTTTTATGCCCAATAATTGCGGCATTTGAAAGAATAACGGAGTAAATAATGGAAAAAAGAGTACTGAAAACACTTGAATACGATAAAATACTTGCCATGCTGAAGGAGCGCGCATCGTGCTGCGTATCACGGGAATTGGTGGATACGATGGAGCCTTCCGGTGATTTTGATACGGTGGAGCGCGAACTTAAGCTTACCGCTGAAGCTGAAACGCTTTTCTACAAAACCGGCCGCTCTCCCGTGGACGATTTTCCGGACATGCGGCACTGCCTTGAGCGCATGCATGCGGCGCTGTTCCTTTCAACCGGCGAATTGTTAGGCATTGCAAGCTGCCTTAAAGCGGCAAGGATAGCAAAGGACATACTCGCCAAGGAAGTGGGGGAGGAAAGCTATCTTTATAACCTTGCCGGCCTGCTCATTACGCACAGAAGTGCAGAGGAGGAAATAAACCGCTGCATAATAAACGAAGACGAGATATTTGACGGGGCATCGCCCGCGCTTGCACGCATACGCCGTGCCATGCGCCTTGCCAACGAAAAGGTGCGTGAAAAGCTGAACAGCATGATACGCTCCACCGCTTATCAAAAATACCTTCAGGAGCCGATAATAACAATACGCAACGGCCGCTTTGTGATTCCCGTCAAGCAGGAATATCGCCAGCAGGTCCCGGGACTTATACACGACCAAAGCGGCAGCGGCGCAACGCTGTTCATTGAACCATCGGCGGTAGTTGAACTCGGCAACGAATACAAAAAGCTGCTCGCCGAGGAAGCGGACGAAATAGAGCGCATATTGACGGAACTTACGGCAATGCTTGCGCCCTACGCCGCCGAAATACGCGAAGATTTGAACATAATGGGCCAGATAGACTTGGTATTTGCAAAGGCTAAGCTTTCGCGCGAACTGAACGCCGTTATGCCCAAACTAAACCGCAACAACTATGTGCGCATAGTGCGCGGCCGTCATCCGCTCATCCCTGCTGACAAGGTCGTGCCCATAGATATATGGATAGGCAAGGATTATCGTTCGCTCATAATAACCGGCCCTAATACCGGCGGCAAAACGGTTACGCTCAAAATAGTCGGTCTATTTGCGCTAATGGTGCAAAGCGGCATATTCGTACCCGCAAACGAGGGCAGCGAATTCCCTGTGTTTGAGCATATTTATGCCGATATAGGCGACGAGCAATCCATCGAGCAGTCGCTATCCACGTTCTCTTCGCATATGAAAAACATCGTGGGCATACTCGATAAGGCCGACGAAAACTCGCTTGTACTGCTGGACGAGCTTGGCGCAGGTACAGACCCAATAGAGGGCGCGGCGCTCGCAATGAGCATATTGGAAGAACTTAACGACCGCCATTGCATATGCGTATCCACAACGCATTACAGCGAAATAAAAGCATTCGCAATGACGCATGAGGGCATGGAGAACGCCTCCATGGAGTTCGATATAGACCGCCTTTGCCCCACATACAAGCTTTATATCGGCATTCCCGGCAAATCGAACGCGTTTGAAATATCATCGCGCCTTGGGCTGCCTAACAGCATTATAGACAAGGCAAAAAGCTTCCTTAAAGGCGAGGATGTGCGCTTTGAGGACATTATTTCAAGTGCGCAGTCCCAGCACCGCATAGCTGAGGAAGAACGCAAAATGGCAGAAGAAGCGCGTGCAGAGCTTGAAAAGCTGCGTGTCGATGCCGAACGCGAACGCAGAAAACTCGATGAGGAAAGAAACCGTCTGCAAACCAAGGCAAAAGAGGATGCAAAGCGTATAGTTGCGGACACGAAGCGCGAAATGGAGAAGCTTATCGTTGAGATACGCTCCATTAAGGATATAGACCGAAGCGCTGCTGACAGGGCCATACAGGCCGCGCGGGACACGCTCAGGGCAACCGAGACCGCCGTGAATGAAAAGGAGGCAATAAAGAAGGAAGATAATACCAAGCCTCCAAAAACCGTGCGCGCGGGGGATACTGTAAACATAGTTACGCTCGACCAGAAAGCGACCGTTCTGTCCGCTCCCGACTCAAAGGGCGAAGTCATGGTGCAGGCCGGCGTTATGAAGCTGAACGTAAAGCTTAAGGACATACGCCTTGTAGAGGAAAAGAAGGCCGCCGCGCCCACATCTGGCAAGGTTGGCCTTGGCGCAGGCAAGCAGGTAGGGCTTGAGCTGGACGTGCGCGGCATGCTTGTTGACGAGGCCAACATAATTGTTGACAGATACCTTGACGATGCGTATAACGCAGGCCTCAGCGAGGTAAACATAATCCATGGCAAAGGCACAGGCGCGCTGAGGGCGGGCATACAAGCATTCTTAAAGCGCCATCCGCTCGTCAAGAGTTACCGCATGGGCAGCTACGGCGAAGGCGACGCCGGCGTTACAGTAGTCACGCTGAAAAAGTAAATTAATTAGGGCATTTTGTCCTTATTCATACCATGTTCACAAATTGATGCTATTATTATACCTATCATGGCGGCTTGTAAGCCGCCGATAGGCAAAGGGAGGTAGACATGGAAAACAATAACGTCATATTGGTCGTTGATGACGATACTAACATACTGGCTATAATAGAAATGTACCTGAAAAAGGAAGGCTATACAGTGGCCACATGCACCCGCGGGGATACGGCGATAGACGCATTCCGCAGCGTTAAGCCCACGCTTGTTCTGCTGGATGTTATGCTGCCCGGTATGGATGGCTGGACCGTGCTTGAAAAGCTGCGCAGCGAAAGCACCGTGCCCGTTATAATGCTCACGGCGAAAGGTGACACGCTCGACAGGATACAAGGGCTTGAGCTCGGCGCGGATGACTATATTCCAAAGCCGTTTGAAGCAAAGGAACTGCTTGCGCGCATAAGGGCTGTGTTGCGGCGCAGCGCTGCCCCGGGAGATGAAAAGGAGCTCAGATTCCCCGGCCTTACCATATCGCTTGACAATTACACCGTAACGCTTGACGGCAAACAGCTTGACATGCCGCCCAAGGAAATAGAGCTGCTGTTCTTTTTAGCTTCGCGCGAAGGCAAGGTATTTACCCGCGAGCAGCTGCTTGAGCAGGTTTGGGGTTTCGATTTCTTCGGCGATTCGCGCACGGTAGACGTGCATATCAAGCGCATACGCGAAAAAATAGGCGAAAGACCCGAGTGGGAGATAAAGACCGTTTGGGGCGTTGGGTACAAATTTGAAACGGCTAAGTAACATGGCTTAGCGGTGGAGGCCGAATGGGCAAAAGACTGTTCAACACATTGTTTTCTCGTATGCTCAGCACATATTTGGCCATAATATTGCTGATAATATTCCTTTTGGGCATCACCATAAGCGGAATGTTCAAAAGCCAATACATTACAGAGAACGAAAACGAGCTCAGGCGTGAAGCCTCCGAAATAAACCGCGTTATAGTTACCCAATATGTGGACGCCGAAAAACGCGCCGTTGCAAAAGATACGCTGAGGACCACTATGCGCAAATACGATGCAATGCTTCAACTCTATTTCATAGATTCGGCATTCGGCAAGGTCGTTTTGCGCGACGAGCTGAACGAAGCAAAGTGGGATCCGCTTTGCGATGCAGACCTTAGCGCAGCCGCATCGGCAATAATAATGGGCAGCGGCGAAATAGAAATAAGTTCGGATAGGATTACCGCCGGCAACATACCCATAATGACGCTCAGCCGGCAGATAACCACCACCGATGGCGAAGTTATAGGCGCAATGTTCTTTCATACGGACGTAAGCCGCACAAACGATTCCATCCGCCAAGTATATCTTGATGTTCTGCTTTCGGCCTGCATTGCGGTAATATTGGCCATTCTTGCGGTAACGTACATAACAAGCCGCATGACAAAGCCTATAGTGGACATGAACAACGCCATAAACCGTTTCTCCCGCGGCGAATACGAAGCAAGGGTAAACGTCACAAGCCATGATGAAGTTGGTCAGCTTGGCCAAAGCTTCAACGAAATGGCAAACGAAATAAACGCGCTGGAGCAATCCCGCAGAAGCTTTGTTGCAAACGTTTCGCACGAGCTGCGCTCTCCGCTCACCAGCATGAGAGGTTTCCTTGAGGCCATGCAGGACGGCACAATTTCAAGCGAGGATCAGCCAAAGTATCTTGACATAGTCATAAACGAATGCAAGCGCATGACAGGCATGGTGAACGATCTGCTTGATTTGGCGCGGATAGAATCTGGGCAATACGAATTAAAGCTTGAGCCGTTTGATTTGAACGAACTTGTTATCCGCACCGTGCTCACGTTTGAAGCGCGCATCAACGCAAAGCATATAGACGTTAATATGGATTTCGATGCGGAGC
>CAVDFM010000055.1:5387-7338 GCA_963608365.1 bacterium
GATAGCGCAGGTCATACGCAATTTGGTGGATAACGCCATAAAGTTCTCTCCCGACAGCGGCACGCTCACAATGCGCATAGTTACGGACAAAAAGCTTGCCGTAATGAGCGTTATCGACCAAGGCGAAGGCATTTCGCCGGATGATCTGCCCTATGTGTTCGACAGGTTCTATAAAGCCGAAAAGGCGCATACGCCCTCCGGTTCGTCGTCAGGACTTGGGCTCAGCATAGTCAAGCGCATAATCGAGCAACACGGCCAAACCATAAAGGCCGAATCACAATTAGGCAAAGGCGCAACGTTTACGTTTACGCTCAAATTATATGAACAGCAGGGAAGGCCAAAGGCGAATCCCGCACAACGGAGGTAACAAAAGATGGAGTATCCAAACTATTATTTCGACGGGTACAACAATGCCCCTCAGCAGGAGCCCAAACCGCCAAAGCGCGGAATAGGCGGCTATGTGGTAACGGCGATAATTTTCACGATCGTCGGCGCGCTGCTCGCCACCATATTTATGCCGGCGGTGCTTGCGTCGTATATGCCAAGCGCAAATGACGGCACGAATAACAACGCCCCCGAGACTACACCTTTCTTCGATGGGCTTATTCCGCAGCTTCCGAGCGCCACTCCGGAACCCGGCAGAACGGCGGAGCCTGAGGACAGCAACTCTGCCCCCGCAATGACTCCCATTCCGCCTTCCGGCACCATGCCACAGCTTGACGGCGTGGCCCCCGAAATAACCAATCCCGGCAACCCGCTGCTCGATATAGTGGACAGCGTAAGCGAAGGCGTTGTTGGCATAATCAACTATGGCTACAGCGAAAAATACGACCGCGAACTTGAGTTCGGTTCCGGTTCCGGCTTCGTTATATCGTCCGAAGGGTACATAATAACAAATGCGCATGTTGTGGAGGATGCTTCAAAGCTCGGCGTAATGTTCGTTGACGGTGAAGAATCGGAAGCTCAGCTTGTGGGTTACGATAAAACGTTTGATGTAGCCGTGCTGAAGGTTGACAAAACCGGTCTTAAGCCGCTGAAGCTTGGTGATTCGGAAGCCGTGCGCGTGGGCGAATTCGTAATAACAATCGGCGACCCCACCGGGCGCGAGCTCTCCGGCACGACTACATTCGGCATAGTGAGCGCAACGGCAAGAAGCGTGAATATAGACGGCGTTACAAATGTTTATATTCAGACCGACGCCGCCGTTAACCCCGGCAACAGCGGCGGGCCGCTGATAAATATGTCCGGCGAGGTAATAGGCATAGTTTCCGCAAAAACCGTTACCGCAAGTTATGACAATTACGGCAACGCAATCAGCGCGGAAGGCCTTGGTTTCGCCTTACCGATAGATCAGGCTATGAAGGTGGCGGAACAGCTTATAAACGACGGCCGCGTGCTGCGTCCCGGCATTGGCGTAAGCGTTACCACATGGGGCGAAATGTACGCCACAACGTACGGTACGCCCGAGGGCATACTGGTTGCATCAGTAATAAAAGACGGCCCGGGCCATAAAGCCGGCCTTCAGCCCAACGATATAATAGTTGAAATAGAGGGCCAAAGCAGCATGACGCAGGATGAATTTGTTGCGCTGATAAGGGGCAAAATAGTTGGCGACAGCATAGAGATAAAGTATTGGCGCAACGGCGAATACTATACAACAACGCTGGTACTTGCCGACCTTAACAGCCTTGGCGACGAAAACGTTGGCGGCGAAGCCGACTATAACTTCTTCGGCGAATAAAATAAGCATTGTTAAAAAGAGGGTGCAACAGACATGCGCCCTCTTTTTTGAATGAACAAAACATATTTGGGCAGAATAAGCAATAAGTTTAGGAGGAACAGATATGTTTTTTAGGATCGATCCCGCGCGGCTGATAACAAAATGCCTGCTGTGCGGATTTGCAGTAATAACAACGCTTGTGTGCATAGGCGCATTGTTTCCGGATAATGG
>CAVDFM010000055.1:7467-11975 GCA_963608365.1 bacterium
CAGCAATGCCTTGCCGCCGAAGCAAACCGAACAACCCTTGCCGGATGAGAGCGACAGCGTCCAAACCGTGTCAACAGATAGGCGCATAACGGCGCTGAAAAGCACCAAAGTTGAATGGAAGCTTCGTTTTGACAGCTGCGGACATTATATTACGCTGAAATCGCAGGGCGATATAGCCGGTATGGACAAAGAAGAAGCAAAAGCAGCGTATTCGGATTATTCGGCGGAGCTTTTCACATCCGCCTATGTAAGCCTTGTTAAGGATTCCGACGGCTGCTGCCCAGAGCATTATGTTATGCTTTCGGGGAAAGATGGCGCCACGCTTGAAGTATACAAGCGCAATACGCAAACGCTTGAGAACGAACACATAACCAGCATAGATATTTCGCCCGACAGATTCGCCGAAGATGCCGCCGTGCTGCAAACGAACGGAATGTTATTCAACTCATTACAAGAAATAAATGAATATATAGAAAGCGCAGAATGACCTCAAACGCCCGTTTGGGGTCTTCAGCGCTCTTGTCAAGATATTGCGCACATGATAAAATAAAATAGAATATAAACATGGGGGTAACGGCTTTTTGATAATTTTGGGTATAGACCCCGGTTATGCCATACTTGGCTACGGCGTAATAAGCACCGAAGGCATTAGATCCAAGGCGATAGACTACGGCGTTATCGAAACCGTTGCACATACACCGTTTCCGCAAAGGCTGGAGCGGCTGTATATAGGCACGAATGAGCTGATAAAGCTATACAAGCCCGACCATGTTGCGTTCGAGGAACTGTTTTTCGCAAGGAATACCAAGACTGCGCTTCAGGTGGCGGCCGCGCGCGGCGTGGCGTTGCTATCCGCTCAGCAGGCAGGGCTGCCGCTTTATGAATATACGCCGATGCAGATAAAGTCCGCCGTAACCGGCAACGGCCATGCGGATAAGAAGCAGGTGCAGCAAATGATAAAGCTTCTGCTTTCGCTAAACAGCATTCCAAAGCCGGACGATGCGGCCGATGCGCTTGCCGCGGCGCTGTGCCACGCGAATACATCAGGCCCGGCGGCCGAAACATTCCGCATAAAATAAACCCTACAGCGGTAAACGGAGCAAAACATATGTATGCACATATTTCAGGAATAGTTGACGAAGTGTTGGCAGATCGCGCGATAATCGAAGCGGGCGGCGTTGGATATGAACTGCTTTGTTCAAGCCAAACGCTGAAGTGCTTAAAGACCGGCGCGCCTCACAAGCTTTATACCCATTTTCACATTTCGCTTTCGCAGGACGTTATGGCGCTGTACGGCTTTGAAACCAAAGAGGAACGCGCCATGTTCCGCAGACTTATTGGCGTTACGCGCGTTGGGCCAAAGCTTGCGCTGAGCATACTTAGCGCGCTGAGCGTGCAGGATATAACGCTGGCAATACTTACCGAAAACGCAGCGGCGTTCGACAAAGTTTCCGGCATGGGCCGAAAGACGGCAGCGCGCGTATTGCTTGAACTAAAGGAAAAGGTAACCGCGGACGACGCTGCAATAGACCCATCCGCCGGCATAAAGGACAGCACAGGCAGCATGGACATACGCAGCGAAGCTATAGCAGCGCTTGTATCGCTCGGGTACGACGGCGTAAGCGCGGGGAGAGCCGTTGCCGCGGTTGAAGACTGCGACAGGGTAGAGGATATGATAACCGGCGCGCTTAGGGAAATAGCCAGAAAGGGCAAAAGGTAACGCATAGTGGCAAACGACGACAGGCTCATTTCATCTTCAATGCTTGCGGAGGACGAGGCGAACGAATTCAGCCTAAGGCCGAAGTATTTGAAGGAATATATAGGACAAAAGGCCGTAAAGGAACACGTTGAAATATATATTGAAGCTGCAAAGCGCCGCGGCGAACCGCTTGACCATGCTCTGTTCTATGGTCCTCCGGGTCTTGGCAAAACGACGCTTGCGTCAATAATTGCCAACGAAATGGGCGGCACGCTGCACATAACAAGCGGCCCCGCGATTTCGCATAAGGGCGAACTGGCGGCAATATTGACCAACATTGCTCCGGGCGACGTGCTGTTCATAGACGAAATACACCGCCTTAATGCAACCGTTGAGGAAGTGCTGTACCCGGCAATGGAAGATTACGCGCTGGATATAATAATAGGCAAAGGCCCCAGCGCGCACTCTATAAGGCTTGACCTGCCGCATTTTACGCTTATCGGCGCAACAACGCGCATGGGTCTGCTCACGGCCCCGCTTAGGGACAGGTTCGGCATAAAGGAGCAGCTTCAGCCATATTCGCCGGAAGACCTGCTTGAAATAATCGTAAGGAGCGCGGGAATACTGAATATTCCGATAGACCGCGAAGGCGCGATAGAGATTGCTTCCCGCTCGCGCGGAACACCGCGAATCGTAAACCGTCTGCTCAGGCGTGTGCGTGACTATGCGGAGGTGCGCGGCGAAGGCAAAATAGACCTTGCCACGGCGAGGGCCGGGCTTGATATGCTCTCCATAGATGAACTTGGCCTTGACACGGTGGACAGGCGTATACTTGACACCATGATAGTCAAATTCGGCGGCCGCGCAGTGGGCCTTGATACCATAGCCGCCGCAACAGGCGACGATGCATCCACGATAGAGGACGTGTACGAGCCGTATCTTTTGCAGCTTGGCTTCATAGCGCGCACGCCGCGCGGCAGAATACCAATGCCAGCCGCGTATCTGCACATGGGCTACGACCTGCCCAAGAATGCGGCAGACTCGCGCCAGGAGCGCATGAACTTTTAGCATAATAAACCATAAATATACCGGGAGGAAATGAGCATGTTTGGAAAGAAAAAAGAACTTGAAGCGGCCATAGAGGAACTGAAGGCCAAGCTTAGCGAGCAGGAAGCGCTGAATGCGCGGCTTGAGCAAACAATAGAGGAATATAAGCGCAAAGAAGGCGCAATAGCAAACGCGCTCACCCGCGCGCAGAGCGACGCAGGCAAAGTTATAGACGAGGCCAATGCCGAAGGCGCACGCATAATCAACAAGGCCAATGAAGATAAGGCTGCTGCCCATGCAGAAGCCGAAAGCATAATTGCAGCCGCGCAGGAAGAAGCGGACAAAATAAAGCAGCAGGCCGAGGAATACTCCCGCCAGAGCGCGCTGAAAGCGGAAGCGTTCATGCAGAACTACCGCGAAAGCGCGACCAAGCTGAACAAGGCCCTGCAGCGCGCCGCCGAAACAGCCGCCGCACAGGCGGAACATTTTCGCGCATGCATAAAGGATTCCAACCTTGATAACGAAATAGAGATGGCCGGCGAATACATTCCCGAAGGTGAAGCGGGCATAAACGCCGATGAGCTTCCCGAATCTTACGAAAACCCTGCCGAACTGATGCGGAACATATATAAAATAGAAAACCGCCAAACCACGCCCACCGAGGGAACCGCAGAACCCGAGGTTAAGGCGGAAGAAGCAAAAGAGGAACATATTGAGCATGCGGACCGCGGCCCAACCGCAATGCTTAAAGAAGAAGCGGCAGATACAGAGGCGGAAGAACAGCCCATGATGACCGTTAATGAAATAGTAGGGATGCGCAGCGCCGAAACATCTGAGGAGCGCGAAGCCCGCGCCGCCGGAGACAGAATAGACGATGCACTCAACGCCATAATCGACGACGTGCTTCAGGATTCATAAAACACAATATTAGCTAAAAGGAGCGGTTTACCCGCTCCTTAATTATATTCGGTTTTTATGTATTTGATATATTCCCGTATGGCCTGCTCCCAATCATGCCTATGCTCATATCCAAGTCCTTCAGCCACCGTTACAGCCGTACGTGAGAACAGTTCCATCGTCGCGTCAATCGCCATCCAAAGCGCGCCGTAGTTTCCTGCGGCATATGTTTTTATCAGCATTTCAAAATCAGCTTTCGGAATATACTTTTCAAGGTATTTGCCGCTCATGCCAAGCGATATTGAAAAGCCGTTCTCCATTGCCGCGCGATAGCACAGCAGCTTTATAAGCATAGGATGTACAACCGAATTATACATCCACATGGCATAAGGAAGCTGTCTGCGCGCTATGCCTTTGGCAACGTTGTTCATGCACCAGTAAAACTCGTTGCAGCAGCCCGCAAACTGCTCCACCGTAGGTTTAGCCACACGGTACATGCTGTCATTCGATGCGGGGATGGGGGACAGAAGGCCATCCTTATCGTAAAGCGGCACGGTCAGGCTGTCGCTCCCGTAAACGGCCTTTGTAACATCCGTGCGTTCTATGTGCAGATCTATGCGCACATGGTCACGGAACAGCATAAGGAACGTGTAGCTTTTGTCAATGTCTGCATTCTCGCCCCATGCCATATCCACGCTGTCCGGCTCCTGCATAATGGCTATATCTCCGAACGGTTTCAGCCACTCCCTCCCGTTTATCATCTGCCTTACGTTGTTTACCGAAAATACTATGTCGTAGTCTCTCAATTCATCCTTTTCAACATTAGGGTTCGCGCGAGAGCCGTTCATGTACGCGGCGCGTATAT
>CAVDFM010000056.1:0-679 GCA_963608365.1 bacterium
ACTGATTGAAAAGGTGATGGAGGAATAGACGGTATGCCTCCTTTCAAAATAACCTAACATTTCCCCGCCTGCATTCACTGCGCAGGCGGGTTTTCTTTTTAATCAGGTTCAGTCAAGTATTCTTCCGTCGGTGGAAATGGTTACGACCTGCCAGGGAATGAACTTACCGCTTCGCTGCAATGCCGTTTTTGCCGCGTGTTCAAGCCCACCGCAGCAGGGAACTTCCATGCGGACAACGCTCACGCTCTTAATATCATTATTGCGGATGATCTCCGTAAGCTTTTCGGAGTAGTCTATGCTGTCCAGCTTGGGGCAGCCCACAAGCGTTATGTGTCCCTTGATGAACCGCTCATGGAAAGCGGCGTAAGCATAAGCCGTGCAGTCGGCGGCGATAAGAAGCTTTGCACCGTCAAAATACGGTGCGTTCACCGGAACGAGCTTTATCTGCACCGGCCATTGCGACAGTCGGCTTACGGGCTTTGTATATAAAGTGTCTGCATCGGTGCTTTCGGAATGCTCTATCTTTCTTGACTGGCTTCCGGGGCAGCCGCAGGGCAATGTCATTCCTTCTTTTCTCATTTTTTCCTGCATCTTTTTCCGCTTGTTCTCCATAACGGCTTTTTCATCATAAGCAGCCGCTTCGCGCTCAACAAAAGTGATTGCGCCCGTGGGGCAGGAG
>CAVDFM010000056.1:689-11671 GCA_963608365.1 bacterium
GGGCAGGAGGGTAGGCAGTCGCCGAGACCGTCGCAGTAATCGTCCCGCATCAGCTTTGCCTTTCCGTCAACCATGGCTATGGCTCCCTCGTGGCAGGCAGCGGCGCAGGCTTCGCAGCCGTTGCATTTATCCTGATCTATTTCGATGACTCTTCTTTTCATAACAATGCCTCCTTGCTTTTATGATATGATTATAATACAATAAAACCGATAAGTCCGTTGAATTTTCAACAAAAGAGGATCGCATGAAAGATTTTTTATCGGTTATCAGCTCATCTCAACTTTTTTGCGGCGTTTCCGAAGATGAGATAATTGCAATGCTCGCTTGCCTTAAAGCGGAAAAGAAAGACTTTGCAAAGGATACATTCCTGCTGCACGCCGGCGATGCGGCAGAATCGGTCGGCCTTGTGCTGAGCGGAAATGTTCTGGTCATACAAGAGGATATTTGGGGGAACCGCAATATTATTTCCAAAGCCGGACCGGGGCAGACGTTTGCCGCTGCGTTTGCATGCGCGCCGGATGCCGCGCTGAACGTGAGCGTAATGGCGGAAACGCCGGTCACAGCAATGTTCCTGAACGTAAAGCGCATATTGAATGTTTGTCCGGCTGCCTGCGCACACCATAGCCGCATTATCAGGAACCTGCTCGGTGAGCTTGCAGAGAGGAATCTGCACCTAAGCGAGAAGCTTACGCACATGGGGCAGCGTACTACGCGGGCAAAGCTGATGTCCTATCTTTCTGCCGAAGCGCAGCGGATAGGGGCATATGAATTCGCTATTCCTTTTTCACGGCAGCAGCTTGCGGATTATCTTGGCGTGGAGCGCAGCGGGCTGTCGCGTGAGTTAAGTGAAATGCGCAGCGAAGGGCTTCTGTGCTTCCATAAAAACCATTTTACCTTGAAGGTATGACTGAGCCTGCATTCACTGTGCAGACGGGTTTTCTTTTGATTGACATTGGTACGATATCGTACTATAATCTTGCGGGTGCGAAATCGTACTAAAGGAGGCGAATCATGGGGATAGATTATACGGACATGATGCATCGGGTGAATTGCTTGGCGTCGGACCTTGATTCGCTGTATCACCAGGCGGCGCTGAAGCTTGGGCTGTCGGACAGCGTTATGTTCGTGCTGTATCTTGTGTATGAACGGGACGGCAAATGCGCGCTGAGCAGCATACGCAAGGAGACCAGCATAAGCAAGCAGACGCTAAATTCGGCTTTGAGGAAGCTGGAAGGCGAAGGGATAATATATCTTGAGCAGAGCGGCGGCAGGAGCAAAACCGTGTGCCTTACCGAACAAGGCATGGAATTTGCCGGGCGGACAATAGGGCGGCTGTTCAATGCGGAGCGCAGCGCGTTCAACGGATGGACAGAGGATGAGATAGAGCGCTATCTGAGCCTGCTTGAAAAGTACAATAACGATTTCCGTGAGCAAATAGAGAAAATGTGAGGAGGAGAACCATGAACATAATAACCATCAGCCGCGAATTCGGCAGCGGCGGCAGGGAGCTTGGCAAGCGGCTTGCCGACGAAATGGGATACGATTATTACGACAGCGAGATAATTTCCGCCGTTGCAAAGCAAAGCGGAATGGATCCGCACTACGTTGAAAGCGCATTGAGCAACCACGGCTGGAAGAATCAGGCCATCACATTCCGCGGAACGCTCGGCTCGGTATCATATGTGCAGTCGGCAAATGTGGCGCTGCTGATAGAGCAGAAAAAGGTAATAGAGGGCATTGCGGGGCTTGGCAAGGACTGCATAATAGTGGGCCGCAATGCGGACGTGATACTGCAAAAATACAGCCCGTTCAATGTTTTTGTATGCGCATCAAAGGAAGCAAAGCTGAAGCGCTGCATGGAAAGGGCCGGCGAAAACGAAAAGCTGAGCGAAAAGGAGCTGCTGCGCAAAATGAAGCAGATAGACGGCATCCGCTCCCAAACGAGGGAGATAATGTCCGGCTCGGCATGGGGACAGAGGGACGCATATCACCTGACGGTGAACACAACGGATTGGAAAATAAAGGAGATAGTTCCGGCGGTAGCAGATTTTGCGGCGCGCTGGTTTGAAAGTGAAAGATGAAACAGAGGATTCAATTATCGGACCATTTTACATACGGCAGACTGCTGCGTTTTACGCTGCCATCCATAGGCATGATGATATTCACGTCCATATACAGCGTGGTGGACGGCTTCTTCATATCTAACTTTGCGGGAAAGACGCCGTTTGCGGCAATAAATCTGATATACCCGTTTTTGATGATACTTTCGACCGTGGGCTTCATGTTCGGCACGGGCGGCTCCGCAATAGTGGCCAAAACGTTCGGCGAAGGCGACAGGGAGAAGGGAAACGAGTATTTTTCTCTGTTTGTGTATGTTACGGCGGCGCTTGGCGTTGTGTTCGCGGCGCTTGGCATTGCGTTCATACGCCCCATTGCGGCGCTGCTCGGCGCGGAAGGGGAAATGCTTGAAAACGCGGTGCTCTATGCCCGCATAATACTGCTTGCTCTGCCGTTCAACGTGCTGCAGCTGCTTTTCCAGTCGTTCTGCGTTGCGGCGGAAAAGCCGAAGCTTGGCCTTACGGTGACAATGCTTTCCGGCCTTACAAACATGGTACTTGACGCGGTGCTTGTTATATTGCTTCCGCAGGAGCATAAGCTTGCGGGTGCGGCCGTGGCAACCGCGCTGAGCCAGGCGGTTGGCGGCGCGGTGCCGCTGATATACTTCGCGCGGGATAACGACAGCATACTTAAACTGGGCAGGAGCAAATTCAACGGCAGGGTTATACTGAAGGCCTGCACCAACGGCTCGTCCGAATTTATGAGCAACATTTCAATGAGCCTTGTCGGTATGCTGTATAACATTCAGCTGCTAAAATATGCGGGTGAGGACGGCATAGCGGCATACGGCGTAATGATGTACGTAAGCATGATATTCTCCGCGGCGTTTATAGGTTACTCGATAGGTACTGCGCCTGTTGTAGGGTACCATGACGGGGCGAAGAACTACGCGGAGCTGAAAGGCCTGCTGAGAAAGAGCCTTATAATAATCGGCGTATTCGGCGTAGCCATGGTGCTTTCGGCTGAGGTTCTTGCTACGCCGCTTGCAAAGATATTTGTGAGCTATGATGCTGAGCTTATGGAAATGACCGTATCAGGCTTCCGCATATTTGCGCTGTCCTTCATATTCATGGGCTATGCAATTTACGCTTCCGGCTTCTTTACCGCGCTGAACGACGGCGTTACATCAGCCATAATATCCTTTCTGAGGACGCTTGTGTTCCAGGTGGCTGCGGTATTGCTGCTGCCGCTGATTTGGGAAATAGACGGCGTATGGATATCGATAGTTGTGGCGGAGCTGATGGCCGTTATATTCTCTGGCATATTCCTTATTGCCAAGCGGAAGAAGTATAATTATTGATGGCGTATCGGCCCCTATCTCGCCATTTGGGCTGGGATATGATAGAATAGAATAAAATACTGTGCCGCGGCTGCAAAACGGTTCCTGTGCAGCGGCGGCATTGTTTATTTGAAGCTGGTGGCGAAAATGGCCGGCACAATAAAGCTTATTCGCAGGGAAGTTTACTGAAGTTATAATTACAGGGGAGCATAGATATGGACGATAATATTGTTGTTTTGGCTTGCAGTTCACTGAAGGATTATGTGGAGGAAGCCCAAAGGAAAGCGGGCAGCAGCTATCCCGTGACATACCTTAACCGAATGTATCACCGCGACCCGAAGGAAATGCGGCGGCATATATTGGAATATCTCGACGGAATACATACGGATAACCTTACGGTTTTGGTGGCGATGGGCTTCTGCGGCGGATCATGGGCGGATGTGCGGGTGCCGTGCAGGCTGGTAATGCCCAAAATAGACGACTGCGTCTCCCTGCTTTTGCAAACCACGGATGAACCGATCAGCAATCTGAAAGAACAGGGGCATCTTTACGTTAGGGAAAAGAACCCCCGCAATGAATCGTTCCATGCTATATTTGAAAGAATGACAAAGAATATAGACGAGGATACCAAACGCCGCTATCACAAAGACTGGATGGCGCTGTACAGCAATATAGACATTATGGATACGGGGCTGAACGATTGCCGAACGGAGGAATACCGCGCTGCCGTGCAGGAGGATGCGGATTGGCTGGGGGCGGAACTGGCGTATGTTAAAGGCGGAACGCACCTGCTGGAAAAGCTGTTTTCGGGTAAATGGGACGAACAATTCCTTGTGCTCGAAAAGGGCGGCGCAGTGGAAAACAAAAAGTATTGATATAGAATTTGCCGCAGGCCTTGACCTTTCACCTAAGTGCAATGATATAACCTTATCCGAAAGGAGATGGATGATATGACCATAAAGGAATTTGCAAAGCTTTGCGGCTGCAATCCGCAAACGCTTAGGTATTACGACCGTGTGGGGCTGCTCAAGCCCGTTCGGGTGGACAGGTATTCGGGCTATCGCTTTTATGATGAGGAGCAGGCGGTAACGTTCGTTAAGATAAAGAACCTGCAAAAAGCGCTATTCACCATAGACGAAATAAAACCGCTGCTCGATGCCGATAACGCGACCGTGTATAAAGCGTTTGACGAGAAGATAGCCTCCCTTGAGGATAAGCTTGAGACCGTGCGTGCCATACAGCAGTCATATCAGAGCGAGATCAACATGGTAAAGGAAAAACTGGAAGCGATAAGGCAAAAGGTAACGGAGTCTATGCGCGCATACGACCCGAGCGAGCAGTTCGGTATAGACGGCGAACAGTACGCGCGGATAACCGATAACGTATGCAACTTTTTTGAGAGCATGCTTACGGCAAACGATGCGGACTATATGCTGCTGCAAGACGAAGCCGAAGCACGGGAGGAAGAAGAATACATCGACCCATTGCATGATGGGAGATATACGCTTGTGTATGAAAAGCATGGCTGGGAGCGCGTTAAGGACTTTATTGACGAATGGCGCTGCCTTGAGGACGGGGCGGAGTACCTGCTGTACTTCGAGCTTAAGGACGCAAGCTGCGGAATGCCGTTTGCGAATACAATACTCGGCATACTGTGCGAATGCGATAAGGATAAAAAGAAGCAGCTTGGCTGCAACATAACCGGTTCAAAGGACGGTATGAACCATTTCTATCTGCTCAAATATACCGAATAAAACCAACGAAAACGCCCGGCTCCTGATATGAGGAACCGGGCATGTTTTTTGCTTTACGCTATGCCGATATTAGTATTAGCCGGCGTAGTTGATGTCGTTATAGAACAGACTGCCGTCGCCGCAGACAACAAGACCGTTGATGTCGTTGCGGTATGCGCAGTAGGAAACATCGGAATAGAGGGGCACTATGGCGCAATCCTTGAACATTTCCATCTGGGCTTCATAGACGTATTCCACGGCCTGATCCATATCGGAAGAGGTGGCGGCCTTCTCTACCAGGTCCTTGTAAACCTGCATGTCGGCGTCGCTCTTGGTGTTGGGATCATAGTAGGCATAGTTGAGTACCAGTATGGCTTCCGCCCATTCAAGGATGGCTATACCGGCATCGTAATCGTCATCGGCCATGCGCTCATAGATGTAGTTCCAGTCTATGGTCTCTATGTTCATCTTTATGCCGATCTCCTGAAGCTGCAGCTGCATTTCCTGCGCAACGGTAACGCTGGTGCCGCTGGAACGGGTAAGGAAGGTGAACTCCAGTACGCTGCCGTCCTTTTCAAGGTAACCGTCTGCATTCATGGTGTATCCGGACTCGGCCAGCAGGCGCTTGGCTTCTTCCACGTTGTTGCTCAGGTTATCCTTGAAGTAGGTTTCAGCCTTCTCGGAGAAGAACTGCATGCCTTCGGTTATCATGGAATATGCGGGCTTCATGGAACCGTTGCACATTTCTTCCATGGCGTCGCGGTCAAGGGCAAGCATTATGGCCTTGCGGACGTTGATGTCCTGCAGGTCCTTGTGGTCCTGGTTCAGCTCGAAGTATTCAATGTTGGGATAGGTGTTTTCAAGCGTTATAACGCTGTCTATGCTCTGCAGCTCAGCATACTGCTCCATGTTTATGCCGGTCAGCACGTCCACTTCGCCGTTGGCAAGCATGGTGGTCTGGGTGAATGCTTCGGTATCGGCCACTATAACGGTGATGTAGTCCAGATCAACGGGACCCTTGTTTTCAACCAGGGGCAGGTTGGTCTTGTAATACGGATTGGGCTTAAGGATTATGCGGTCGCCGGGGATGTATTCGTCCACGTAGAACGCGCCGTAGGGGATAGCGCCCCACTGCAGCTCGTCATCGGTCATGGTGTCCAGGCAGTCCTTCTTGATTATGCCCATGAAGCAGGTGCACAGGAAGTGCATCAGGTCGGTACGATAGGTGGAAAGGTGCAGTATAACGTCCTTGCCGTCGGCTTCCATGGATTCAATGTTGGAATAGCCGTAGCCCCAGTCGCTGCCGTCAAGGCCGTACTGGATGGAGGCTATAACGTCCTCGGGGGTAACGTCGGTGCCGTCATAGAACTTCATGCCTTCGCTCATTATGAGCTTCATGGTCAGTCCGTCATCGCTGATTTCATAGCCTTCGCAGATGCGGGGCAGTACCTTGTTGCGGTCATCGGGATCCATCAGGAAGAAGGTATCCGCGATAAGGTCCTGAGAGCCGTACCAGCCGGAGCAGCGGTACAGGTTGGTGCCGAGCCATTCGGAATCGTAGATGGTGATGGTACGCTTACCGTTTTCATCCACGGTCACGCCGCCGTTAGTGTTGGCGGAGTTGTTTCCGGACGGGGTATCGGTGTTGCCGGGGTTGTTCGCCGTGTTGCTGCAGCCCGCGAATACGGACACGAGCATCATTATGCCCATGAGCAGCGCCAAAATTCTCTTCATTGGGGTTCCTCCTTGTTTTTATATCTGATACGGCTTTGCCGTTATCATTTAATATTTATTTGTCGTACAGGAAGCAGCTTACCTGATGCAGCGCGTCCACGTGGTAATCCTTGGGCAGCTCCTCGCGGCAGCGGTCTGTCGCATGCGGGCAGCGCGCCGCGAAGCGGCATCCCTTGGGCAGGTTTATAAGGCTGCCCGTTTCGCCGCCCATAAGCTCCTTCTTCTGGCTGCGCAGCGTTGGATCGAGTATGGGGGAGGCGGCCATAAGTCCGCGTGTGTAAGGATGCAGCGGGTTTGCGGTCAGCGTCTCCGTGGGGCCGAACTCCATAAGCTTGCCAAGGTACATTACCGCAATGCGGTCGCTTATATAGCGCAGCACGTTAAGGTCGTGCGTTATAACAAGATAGGTCAGGCCGAACTGCTCCTGCAGATCGAGCAGCAGATTGAGTATCTGCGCCTGAACGGATATGTCAAGAGCGCTTGTGGGCTCGTCCAGCACCATTATGTCGGGCTTCAGCACCAGCGCGCGTGCAATGGCTATACGCTGGAGCTGGCCGCCGGAAAGCTGATGCGGATAGGAATAGAGATACCTTTCATCCATCTTGACCAGCTTCATGGCCTCCTGCGCCTTTTCAACGGCCTCAGCCTTGGGAACGCCGTGCAGTATCATGGGGCGCATAATGCTGCTGAGCACGTTGAGCCTGGGGTTAAGGTTGGATGCGGGATCCTGGAATACGGTGGCTATGTTGCGGCGCACGGCCTTGAGCTCCTTGCCGTGCAGCTTTGATATATCCTGTCCGTTCATAAGCACCTTGCCCTCAGTTGCAGGGGTAAGGTTGAGTATAACGCGGGCAAGGGTGGTCTTTCCGCTGCCGGATTCGCCGGCAAGGCCGATTATCTCGCCCTTGTTTATGGTAAGGTTTATGTCGTCCACGGCCTTTACGGAGCCTTTTTTGGTGCTGAAGGCGCCGCTGGTGAGCGGGAAGTATTTCTTTAGTCCGGATATTTCTATTGCCGGTACCGGTGCATTAACGTTGGCGTTGCTCATTACAGTTTCGAAGCCTCCTCCGCAAAATGGCAGCTGAATGTGTGGTCATGGCTCACGGTAAGCACGGGCGGATTCTCTGTGGAGCATATTTCCTTGGCCAGCGGGCAGCGGTTGGCAAAGCGGCAGCCGGGCTTCTTTTCGGTTATGCGCGGCACGTTGCCGTCTATTGTTTCCAGCCTGCCCTCGTGCTTTGTTTTGCGCGGCAGGGCGCGCATGAGCAGTCTTGTATACGGATGGGAGGGCGCGGCGAAAACATCGAACACGTTGCCCTGCTCCACTATGTTGCCCGCGTACATTACGGCTATTCTGTCCGCAACCTCGGCAACAAGGCCGAAATTGTGGGTTATCATGAGTATGGCGGTGTTGTACTGCGTTTTGAGATCCTTCAATATTTGCAGTATCTGCGCTTCTATCGTAACGTCAAGCGCGGTGGTGGGTTCGTCCGCAATAAGCAGCTCCGGCGTGCGGGAAAGCATCATGGCTATCATAACGCGCTGGCGCATGCCGCCGGAAAGCTCGTGCGGATAGCTGTTTACGCGCTTTTCCGCGTCCGGAATGCGCACGTCCTTATAAAGGTTTATAACGCGCTCCCACGCTTCTTTATGGCTCAGCCCGTCAAGCAATATGGCCTCCTCAACCTGCGAACCGGTGCGGTAAACGGGGTTGAGCGAATCCAAAGGATTCTGGAATATCATGCCTATGTGCTTGCCGCGCATCTTTTCCATTTCGCGCACGGGAATCTTGTTCAAATCTTCGCCCTTGAAAAGTATTTTGCCGCCTATTTTCTCGTTGCCGTCCATAAGCAGGCGCATTATGGTGAAGGCTATCGTGCTTTTGCCGCAGCCGGATTCGCCTACCAAGGCAACTATCTCGCCGCGGTTCATGGTAAAGTTAACGTCTGACACGGCGGAAAGATAGCCGTTGCGTATGCGGTAGTCTATGCTAAGATCCTCAAGCCTAAGCAGGGGCTCTTCGGTATTGTCAAGCTTGGTCACTATGTCGCTCATGTGTTTCCTCCTTACAGGCCCTTCAGGCGCGGGTCAAGCAAATCGCGCATGCCTTCGCCCAGTATATTGAACCCAAGCACGGTATACACCAGCGCAAGGCCGGGGAATATGCTGAGCCACTGCGCGCGGTGAACATAGTTCATGCCCTGCGATATGGCCAAGCCCCAGTCCGGAGAAGGCGGCTGAGAGCCAAGGCCAAGGAAGCTGAGCGTTGTGGTGGCCATTATGGTGCCGGGCAGGTTGTTTGAAATGAGCACTATCAGCGAAGGTATGATGTTGGGCAGAATATAGCGGAACATCAATGAAAGCGAGCTTTCGCCGAAGGCACGGCCGGTTTCAACGAAGGCCATCGTGCGCAATGACATGGTCTTTGCGCGCACGGTGCGGGCGTAGCTTGCCCAGCCGACAAGCGATATTGCAATTATTGAATTGGTAAGGCCCTTGCCAAGAACCGTAACAACGGCAAGCGCCAGTATGGTGCCGGGTACGCACCAGGTAACGTCGGTTATAAACAGCAGCACCTTATCCACCCAGCCGCCGAAATAGCCGCACAGAAGGCCCACGACAACGCCTAAGAACAGCTCTATCGCCGTGCCCAGCAGCGCCACCCAAAGGGTTATGCGCGTGCCGTAGATGACTTTGCTGAACATATCGCGGCCGAAATCATCCGTACCGAAAAGGTAGGTTGAATTGGGGGCCTGAAGCCTGTCCTGCTTATGGGGTTCGTCGTAGTCATAGGGGGCTATCTGCTGCGCAAATATGGCCACGAGTATAAGGCTTAATATCATCAGGAAGCCAACGACAAAGTTAACGTTCCTTCTGCAATTATAAAAGAATTCTCTGATGGGGGAATAGTTCATGCTCCGGCGCCTCCGTTCATGGTAATGCGAATTCTGGGGTCAAGCATACCGACCACAATGTCGCTGAGCGTGTTGAATACTACCGTCAGCACGGCTATTATAAGTATGCAGCCCTGAACAACGGCGTAGTCCTGAGTGATTATGCTGTTCACGAGCAGGCTGCCCATGCCGGGTATGCTGAATATGCGCTCGGTTATTACCGCGCCGGATATGAGCCAGGGTATGCTCATGAATACAAGAACGGTTATAAGTATGAGGGCGTTTCGCATAACGTGCTTCACCATAACGGTTTTGTGCGGCAGACCCTTTGCATAGGCCGTAAGCACATACTTTTCACGGAACACGTCAAGCACTTCCGTCTTGGTAAGGCGGATGGTGCCGGCAAGCGAGCCGAGTACGCCGCCGCCTATCGGCAGAACCCAGTTGGCGGCCGTTTCATAGCCGGATATAGGCAGCCATTTCAGCGTTACGCTGAACAGCAGTATCAGCAGAACATACAGCCAGAAGCTTGGCACGGCGGAAAGGAACAGGGTGACGTTTATTATTGCGCGGTCAAGGAACGTATCCTTTTTATACGCGCACAGCAGCCCTAACGGCACGGCGATAACTATTTCAAAAAACAGCATCCAGCCGCAAAGCTTAAGGCTGAGCGGTATGCGCGCGTTCATCATGTCCGCAACCTTCTGCTTAACGCGGAGGGACGTACCGAAATCTCCCTTGGATATTATCTTCCATATCCAGTCAACGTACTGCACGGGAAGCGGGCGGTCGTAACCGTATTCATGGCGGATAATGTCCTTGCGCTCCTGTGACACTTTGCGGTCAACTATCAAATCGACCGGGTCGCCGGGCATCAAATGCATCATGCTGAATACCAGCACGGAAACTGTAAACACCAGTAATAGGCCATTTAGCAGCTTTTTCAGAATAAATGATGTCAAGATCTGCTCTCCTTTGTTGGGATTGTGACGCCTATATGTTAGGCTACAGTCTATTTTATCACGGCAATAACAAAAAGGACATTGCAAAAATCTCACCGACAATGCAAAATATGCTTGCATTGATTTCATTTTGTCCACATTTGCAAATTGTTGATATAATGAAACCGAAACACCTACGGAGGACTGCGCATGGGAACGAAGAACCATAAATGGGAAGACGAAATGGACCGCTTCCGCAATTCTTATTTCACGGAAGGCTTCC
>CAVDFM010000057.1:0-11641 GCA_963608365.1 bacterium
GACGAATACCAACGGCTCATTTCGGACGGATACAAGCTGTATTATGCAGAGTATTGGACTTATCAGGGAAAGGGCGAAAAAAAGTACTATACTAAAGTGGTAGGCTGTTTCACAGAAGAAGAATTGGCAAACTTCAAGAGCAATCCAAGCTATGGATATTTCTTTTATTTTGCAAAGAATGGCGATAGCTCACCTATAAGCTTCAATCAGGATAATCTAATAACAGAATATACAACAAATCATTCTTAAAGAAAACGAAAGCGAATAGGAAGGCGCAGCCGAGAAAATCGACTGCCTTTTTTATGCCTAAGCTGCATCGCTCCTTGCTTCAATGTTTTCCCAAGTCACCGCTTCATCCGGTCTATATCATTTTATCTTCAGCGCTCTCAGCTCCGCCTTATGCTCATCCGTCACGCGGCGGCTCTCTACGGCCTTCTGTATGGCCTTGTTGTGCGTCCATGCGTCAAGGCGGCGGTTCTTTATGTACGGCAGCGCCGCATCGTATTGCTTGGCAAACGCCGTTGCAAACAGCCACGCCACCATCATTTTAAGATAGTATTCGTCGCTCGTAACGCCCGCCGCGCGCTCCAGCACATCCTCCGTAAAATACGGCGCATCCAGATAATGCGCCATAAGCATCCCCAACCCGAAGCGCACCGCGTACACGTCGCCCGATTTAAGCCATTCGTCTATTTTGGGCATAAGGCTTGCCGGGCGCTTTTTGAAGAGCGCGGGCGATATCAGGTCGCACACGGCCCAGTTGGTAACGTGCGGCAGGAATGCGTCCAGCGCGGCGTAAAGCTCGCCTTCGCCCTTTATCCGCTCCGTAAGGAAGCCGTGCAGGCAGTTCTCCTCCTGATAATAATGCGGAAGCGCCGCCATGAACAGGCGCGCCTCCTCCGTGCCGCAAAGCTCCTTTGCAAGCGCTCTCAGCTGCGGCGTGCGCACGCCTATGAACCGCTCCCGCTCCACGTTCGGCACAAGGGACGCGCTGAAGGACGCGTATTTTTCATCCTTCAGCGCAAAAAGCTTTTCGCGTATTGTGTTTACGGCTTGGGTTGTATCCATAAATTCCTTTCCCGTTTCAGCCGCATTACGGCATATCTATGCTTTGGCTTATGCTCGATTCCCTGCCCCATATGTCGGTTACCGTCAGGCGAACCGTGTACGTTCCCGCGGCAATGCCGCCTATTTCCGCCGTGTTTACCTCCGGACGCGGAACCGCAGCGGATGCGACTATTGCGCCGCTGCCGTCCGTAATTTCGATATATGCCGTGCATTGCGGCGCAGAACCGCCGAAGTTCCATTCGGCATGCACCGCTCCGTCAACGGCGGTAAGCGTAAGCTCAGGCTCGGCAATTTCGGGAAGCTCCGGCTCCGCTGGCTGGCTGATGCGGAAAACATGCCGCAATTCATCCTCGGCAATATCTTCCTTCATGTCGCGCCCTATGCCGCAGGTCTTGCCCCAGAAGCAGTTGTCCTTCACGCCGTATTCATAGCCGCCTGTCTGCGAACCGAAATCGACCGGCATAATCGTTTCATTATCAAGGCTATGCCAAAGCGCGGTCTTTTTCTCGCGCCCATATATGTTTTTAAGCTTCCATGAGCGAACCTGATCGTTGGTATCCTCCGACCAGTCCTCAAGGAACTGACTTGCATAGCTTATCCCTGAATCGGGAAGTCCCGTATCGAAATAAGATATCAGCGTCCATTCGCCGCTTTCCAAATCGCAAAGCCATTGGCCTGCCAGCGTTGTGTTCTTATCGGCATCGTTCCAGCAGCGGATTACCATTCGGTACCAATGGGACGGCTCCCAATCAATATTGGTAAAATAGTTGGTACCGGTGCCCTCGCTGCCGAACTTATTCGTATCCCCGCCCGCGGGGTAGAGCCGCTGCGCCTCAATAAGCTGCCGCTGCCCTTCGGTATCTATATACTCCGTATGCCAGAAGGACATTATTGCCGCAGGCCCGCTTTCATGCGTTTGGAGTCCCGCGTACGCGCCGCCCGCCATTGTATTCATCTCTGTATCGGGCAGTTCCGCAAAATCGGGCTGATTGCGCAGACCGTCAAGCAACATTCCGAAGTTACACAGGGCATAGTAAGTATACATCGGCGCATCGTCCGTGCAGAAATCAATTGCGTAAATGTCAAGCTCTCCGCCCACGAATGCATTATATGCCAAATACTGCGCCAGTTTATCGCCGTGCCTGTTAGATGATGCTTCATCCCAATGGGCGATTATATCGTCCGGCGCGCTCTCCCGCTGCGCAGCGGCGATGGTTTCCTGCGGCGGCACGTCGCCCTCTTTCCACAGCGTCCATACGTCGGCATCGTCCGCATAATCCGCTGAGCCGAGCATGAACCAGCCGCTTGTTTGGCCAAAGCGCAGCGAAGGATCAACAAACGAATCTATGCAGAACGATGTATCATCCTTAGCGGTAAGCTTCCACAGCTGCGCCGGGTCACCCGTGTATGCATATGCGGTAACGGAATTTCCCGGGTAATAGTTGGCATTGTTTATATCCAGCATTACGCTGCGCGTTTCCGCATCCTGAATCAGGAACGAGCCGTCCCCCTGATTATCGAAATACCAAAGGTACGGCGTATCGCCGAGGCCCAGCACGCCGTCCTGCTGGAACAGATATTCCCCACGGCGATTGCGGAGAGCATAATTGCCGCTTTGTACGCCAAGGTCAGCTTCAGCCATGTTCAGTTCGACAGGCTGCGCCTTCTCAGCTTCCGGCCGGACGGTCTCATGCGCGGGCGCGCAGGCGCACAGCGCCCCCATCAGCAGCGCGCACAATGCGCACAATACCCGTTTATGCATACTCGGTTTTCTCCCCTGCTTTTGTGATATCAGCCCTTTATCACCTTTTCAAGCATATGCGCGGGCATTTCGGCGCGCACGGTGAAGAGCGGGTTTACCATTTGGCACAGCGCAATGTTGCACACCATGCTCATAAGTATGCCGGCCTCGCCCTCTTCCTGGCCGCACTGCCTGAGCAGATGATACATGGATTCAAGCGCCTTCTCGGTCGCTTCCTGCATGGTTTCGCCGCTGGCAACGGTCATTGCATCGCCGCCTTCTATGAGCAGAGGCTGCTCAAGCTTCATGCCCTTTACGGCGGTCACGCGGACGGTGACCTCTCCGCTGACCTCAAGGCCGTAGCCGAAAACCTCGCCGTCGCCCATCAGCGCATGAAGATCGCCCATGGCAAGGAGCGCGCCTTCAGCCGCAACGGGGAAATAGATGGTAGCGCCTTCGCGTATGCGGCGGCAGTCCATGTTTCCGCCGTGCGCGCCGGGAGTAACGGTGAGCACGCCTTCGCCCGCGGGAGCAACGCCTATAACGCCTATCATATTGTCTACGGGTATATCGAACCCGCCGGCCTTTACAATGCCATCCTTAACTTCGTAAACATGCATGGAATGGTCGCTGCCCTGCACGTTTTTGAAGCCGAACTCTCCGAAGCTGGTGCCCATCGCGCCCCAGTCGCGCGTGGTTATTTTAAGTATCTCGACCTTCAACGCGTCGCCGACCTCTGCGCCCTCAACGAACAGCGGGCCGGTGGCGGGGTTGTGCATGCGGTTTATCTTGAGCCGCTCGCCCTGCCGCGTGACGGAGCAATCGTAGCAATCCAGCGTTTCGAACAGCACCGTGTCCCCGCTTTTGCAGTGCGCGGACGGGGCGTTCTTCGCGTCCATAACTTCTATCTTTTTATCGGGTGTGAGCCTAAGCATGAAAAATATACCTCGTTTCCTAAGATTATATAACAATTATAAACCCGAAAACGGGGTTTGTCTATGTCAGTTTCCGTCGCAAATATCCACGCCGTTCGACATGCTCGGCAGTCTTACTATCTTTTCTACGCGCCAGTTTATGCCCAGAGCATCGGGTTCGTCGTTTTTGACAAGCCACACTCTCCAGCTTGAGCCGCCCATGAAATGGTCAACATCGTTTAATGAGACCACGAACATATAGAACCGTTCCTTGTCATTGCTCTCGCTCACAGCATCGTAGCGCATATCAAGTATGTAGTGATCGGTTCCGTGGTACAATAATACATCCGGATTACACATAAACCTGTATACGCCTTCCATATGCTTGATGCCTACACCCTCTACTTCCGGTATTGGCATATCTTCGGTATAGTCGGCAAAGCATATGCGCATATAATCCCGCAGCGCACTTTCCGGCACGGTTATGGTAGAACCATATACATTCTTGGCCTCCGGGTGAAAGTTCCCGCAATGCAGCAAAACACTCTCAAGCGTCTTGGCAACGTGGGCTTCATCGTTTACATCGTTGTCATTTTCAGGGTCTGGGTAAAAAGGATGTTCCTGAACAGGACCGTAGCTAAAAGAAGAAAACAGCGCATCGATATACGGGGGCATTTCGCTCAGCGCGCTTTTGGCGGCAGGTAAAAGCCCCTCCTCAAACTCCGAAAATTCCAGCCCGTAACTGAGTTTTGCATTCATTGTCCAGCCATAATCATAGAGTATATCCCATATCTCCCGCCATCCGTCTTTTTCGGTTTCTCTATCCGCCATATTGGAATTAGGCGCGGGCGTTACCGCAGGCGTGAATCGCGAATTTTGCTCCGCAGCGGGTTCCTCCGTGGGTTCAGGTGTGGGTTCAACCGTTGCCGTCGGTTCAACCGTCGGTTCTGCCGCTAGCGCGGCTGTTGGTACAGGCGTGACCGTTTCCGCTGGCTGCGCGGGCACGGCTGGCGCGCAGGCGCAGAGCATGAGCGCGGCAAGTATGAAGCAGATTGCGGATAAGTGTTTCATGGGGTGCTCCTTTCAGGTGATCGTTTTACTCCCTCAGTCAAACCTTCGGTTTGCCAGCTCCCTCTAAGAGGGAGCCTTTTGGGGTATGTTTTACAAACTCTTATATTAAGCCTCCCTCGCCGAGGGAGGTGGATTTTGCGAAGCAAAAGACGGAAGGAGTTCTTCTCCCCCTACTTTACCACATTCTCCCGCCCGATTCCATGAACAAAGTGTTAATTAGGCCTTATTTTGCCGCAAATTTTGCCCGCTTTAACTTCCCCCCCTCCCGCTCATATTGCAATGGCGCGGCGGAGAAAAATAGTATATAATATAGGTCGGGTTTCGGCGTGATTTGCCGAAACGTGCAAAACGAGAAAATATGTTCATATTGGAGGAATCATAATGGGCGTACAGAGCAGCTTCGGCTTCACGCTGGGCAGGATGGAAAAGGGCAAACTGAACAAGATAACGGACGTGCCGGGCGTAAAGGTCGGCCACGTTACGGTGCATAACGGCGAAATAAACACGGGCGTTACCGCCATACTGCCGCACACGGGCGATATGTTCCACGATAAATGCCCCGCCGCGAGCCACGTTATAAACGGCTTCGGCAAAAGCATAGGCCTTGTGCAGGTGAACGAGCTTGGCACCATTGAAACTCCCCTGCTTTTGACAAACACCCTTTCTGTGGGCACGGCGGCTACGGCGCTGGTGAAATACATGCTGGAGCGCAATGCGGACATAGGCTGCGACACAGGCACGGTCAACCCCATGGTTTTTGAATGCAACGACGGGCATCTTAACGACATACGCGGCCTGCACGTTACGGAGCAGAACGCGCTTGACGCGCTTGCCTGCGCCGCGGACGATTTTGAGGAAGGCGCGGTGGGCGCGGGCAGCGGCATGTGCTGCTATTCCCTGAAAGGCGGCATAGGCTCCGCCAGCCGCACGTTTGAACTTTACGGCAATAAATACACCGTGGGCGCGCTGCTGCTTACCAACTTCGGCACGCTCAGGGACCTTACCATAGGCGGCGAGCGCGTGGGCGAAAGGCTTTACCAAAAGAAGGAGGCCGAAAAGGCCGCCGCGGAGCAGCAGGACAAGGGCAGCGTTATTATAATAATAGCTACCGACGCGCCCGTATCCGCAAGGCAGCTTCAGCGCGTTGCCCGCCGGGCGCAGAGCGGCATAGCCCGCACAGGCAGCATATCCGGCAACGGCTCCGGCGAAATAGCCCTCGCCTTCACCACCGCCAACCGCGTTCCGCACTATACTCCCGATAAGCCCATCAGCATAGATGTGCTTTACGAGGAGGACATGGACCTTATGTTCCGCGCGGCGATAGAGTGCGTTGAGGAAAGCGTTATAAGCAGCCTTACCCACGCCGTGCACGTTAAAGGCTTCCGTGGGCATGAAAAAGAATGCCTTGCCGAACTGCTATAATAAATCTGTATTAAAATCCCAAGGCGTTCCGTGCATAAATTGATTGCTAAAGAGCGCCGAAAAGTATACAATATATAAAGGTTTTTCCGTTAAATATTCCATTAACGGACAAATTTCGCCAAAACACGCTTATTTAGCCGCAAAAGGCAGAAGAAGGAGATACCAATGAACAAAAAGGCCATCATTATCGCTCCCCGCGCGCTGTATGTGTGCGCACCCGCATTCGACGCTGAACCCGACGACGAAGGCTGGTACGGCCACGTCATCACCTGCACGGAAAAGCTGGACGGCGGCTGGTACAAAATAGTTACCCCTTACCGCTACGAAACCTATGCCCATAAGGACGACATGCTTTTCGATAAGGCGGAAATAGCCCGCCGCGAAGCCGAGGACACTAAGCTGCTGCGCGTTTGGGCGCTGGCGGGCGACGTGCATACCGAGGCCACGCATAACGGCAACGTGCTCATAACCCTTTACCGCGGCGCGATAGTTGAAAAGATAGAAGATGAAAACGTGCGCGCTGGCTGGACCCATGTTCGCCTGTACGGCGGAGCTGAAGGCTATATGCGTTCGCTGCAGCTGGGCGCGTATTACGATAAGCCCACCCTTGGCGAAGAAGAGCTGCGCCACGCGGTAGTGAGCCTTGCGAAGCAGTACCTCGGCACGCAGTACCGCTGGGGCGGCAAGAGTCCGCTGGGCATAGACTGCTCCGGCCTGGTAGGCAGCTGCTATCTTATGTACGGCGTGGACATGTACCGCAATGCGGACATAAAGGAAGGCTTCTGCGTGCATGAAATAGAGCGCAAGGACATGAAGAAGGGCGACATGCTGTTCTTCAAGGGCCATGTTGCAATGTATATAGGCGACGGCAAATATATCCATTCCACCAGCCGCGCAGGCAGCGACGGCGTGGTTATAAACAGCCTTTGCCCCTGCGATCCCGATTACCGCGAGGACCTTGCAAACGGCGTGCTTGCCGTGGGCAGCGTATTCTAAGCCATGAATCAGAACGACGACATTCGCTATCTTGACATAGGCCTGCCGGAGGACATTGCAAGGCTGAAGGCAATAGGCGATTTTGAAAAAGCCATACGCCTTATAGATATGCGCCTGAGCGATCCCAAGACCACTGCGCCCCTTGCCGCGTGCATGCGGGTGCAGCGGGAAATTATGCTGCGCCTGCCGAGGAACTATCCTTACACGTTTGAAACCGCAATGGCGCGCATACATGAGGACATTCCCGATTTTACGGAGGATGAGTTCCGCGCGCTTGAGGACATAAACAGAATAAGCTGGATTTTTGTAAACGGCGAAAGGCACTATTTTAAGCGCTTCCATCAAACCCTGCTCAAGACCGACCCTGCATACGCCAAGCGCGCCAACATACAGGACACCGGCACCAGTCAGGGCGAGGATAAGCCCACCGAAACCGTAAGCCCCCTTGAGCGGGCGATGAACATAATGCGCGAGCGCGGCAGCTTCGGCGCGCGCATACGCATACGCGCATCCATCCGCATTGACGACGATGCTTTCATCCCCGGCAAGGTGGTAAAGGTACACCTGCCCATACCCGCAAAGTGCATTCAGCAGAGCAACATAAAGCTTATCGCCTTCTCTCACGAGCCTAAGCATATCTGCCCGGAGGATGCGCCCATACGCACCGTGTACTTTGAAGAAAAGCTGGATGAAAACGCGGAGTTCTTCGTTGAATACGAATACGACAACGTGGCCCCGTATTGCGACGCTTCCGCGATAGTTCCCGCGGCGGAGCAGCCCAATGACTTCGATACGCAGGAGCAATCCCCGCATATCGTTTTCACGCCGTATATAAAGGCGCTTGCGGCAGAGCTTAGCGAAGGCTGCGCGAACAACCTTGAAAAAGCCCGCAGGTTCTATGATTTTGTTACCACAAAGGTAATGTATTCCTTCATGCCGGAATACTTCTGCCTGGAGAACATATCCGAAAGCTGCGCGCGCAATTTCAAAGGGGACTGCGGCGTGCAGGCGCTGCTGTTCATAACGCTGTGCCGCTGCGCAGGGATTCCCGCCAAGTGGCAAAGCGGGCTTTACGCCGCGCCCAAGGACGTTGGGCACCATGACTGGGCGCAGTTCTACATTGCCCCCTACGGCTGGCTGTTTGCGGACGCATCGTTCGGCGGCAGCGCATACCGCGCGAAGAACTACCCCCGCTGGAACCACTATTTCGGCAACCTTGACCCATACAGGATGGTTGCAAACAGCGAATTCCAGCACCCGCTCGACCCCGCGGAAACATTCTGGCGGCACGACCCTTATGATAATCAGGGCGGCGAGATAGAATACGCGGACGCGGCGATACCCGCAAGCAAGGTAACGACGCACGAACAAATGACAGACATAAATGAAATCTGATTCATAAACGGAGGATAAATCACATGACGGACAAGAAGCTGCCCTTTAACAAGGCACAGATGGAAAAGATAATCGAAAAGTTCCCGACTCCTTTCCATATCTATGACGAGAAGGACATTCGCCACCGCGCCCGCGCGCTGCGCCAGGCCTTCAGCTGGAACGAAGGATACAAGGAATACTATGCCGTTAAGGCCTGCCCCAACCCCATTATAATGAGCATACTTCGCGACGAAGGCTGCGGCATGGACTGCTCAAGCTATGCCGAGCTTATGCTTTGCGAAGCGATAGGCGTTGTTGGCGACGGAATAATGTTCTCCTCCAACGATACCCCGGCCAAGGACTTTGAATATGCCCGCAAGCTGAACGCCACAATCAATCTGGACGACATTACCCATATAGAGTTCCTTAAAGAGCACGGCGGCATACCCGAAACCATATCCTGCCGCTTCAATCCCGGCGGCGAGTTCCGCATAGGCACCGCCATAATGGGCAACCCCGCGGACGCGAAATACGGCTTCACCCGCGAACAGCTTACCGAAGGCTTTAAGCAGCTCAAGGCGCTGGGCGTGAAGCATTTCGGCCTGCACTCCTTCCTTTCCTCCTGCAACACGGATAACATGTATTATCCCACGCTTGCAAAGCTTCTCTTCACCGTTGCAAAGGAACTGCACGAGGAAGTTGGCGTTGAAATAGCGTTCGTCAACCTGTCCGGCGGCATAGGCATACCCTATAAGCCCGAAGAAACCGCAACCGATATAGCCTTCGTAGGCGCAAAGGTGCACGAGGTTTACGACGAAGTGTTCGGCGGCACGGATATGCATCCCAAGATATTCACAGAGCTTGGCCGCTACATGACCGGCCCCGCGGGCTACCTTGTTACCACCGCAATACACCATAAGGATACCCACAAGCACTTCATAGGCACCGACGCCTGCGCCGCCAACCTGCTGCGCCCGGCAATGTACGGCGCGTATCATCACGTTACGGTGCTCGGCAAGGAAAACGCCCCGCATGACCATATCTATGACATCACCGGTTCCCTTTGCGAAAGCAACGACCGCTTCGCGATAGACCGTCCCCTGCCGGAAATTACCGAAGGCGACATAATAGTCATCCACGATACCGGCGCGCACGGCTTCTCCATGGGCTATAACTACAACGGCAAGCTCAGAAGCGCTGAGGTGCTGCTCAAGGAGGACGGAAGCACCGAGCTTATCCGCCGCGCGGAAACCAACAAGGATTATTTTGCCACGTTCGATTTCCTTGATCTGCCCAGGCTGAAGGAGGAACTGTAAAAATGAACAGGCCCAATAAGCTGCACCTTGGCCAGTTCCCCACCCCCATGCACAGGCTTGACAACATGAGCCGCGTGCTTGGCCGCAACCTTTATATCAAGCGCGACGATATGACCGGCGTAAGCACCGGCGGCAACAAGGTGCGCAAGCTTGAATATCTGCTTTACGACGCGAAGGAAAAGGGCGCGGACTACGTGCTGACCACCGGCGGGGCGCAGAGCAACCACGCCATGCTCACCGCGGCATGCTGCAACAAAATAGGCATAAAGGCAATACTTGTGCTAAAGCAGCGCGGCGTGCAGGGAAGGGTCGGCAATCTGCTTATAAACGAGCTGCTTGGCGCGGACGTGCGCTTTGTTGACAGCGACAGCTACGACGACGTATATAAGGAAATGGACCGCATTGCGGACGAGCTGCGCGCGGCGGGACATACTCCTTACCTGGTGCCGGTAGGCGGCAGCGTGCCGCTGGGCACGGTGGGCTACGTTGACTGCGCGCGCGAAATCTTCGCCGAAGCTCTTGAGCAGGACGTAAAGATAGACCGCATAGTTTCAACCGCGGGCAGCGGCGGAACGCTTGCGGGACTGGTGCTGGGCGCAATGCTTTACGGCGACGGCTGCAAGGTTACCGGCGTTGCCGTGTGCGACGATCCGTTTGAAGAAATAACGGCGGAGCTTGTGAACGGCGCGGCGGAGATACTGGGCGCGGACGTGCACGTTGAGCCGAAGGATATAGAGATACTCCGCTACTACGGCGCGGGCTATGCGCAGCCTTCCAAGGAAGGGCTTGAGGCCATAACGCTCATGGCGCAGCAGGAAGGGCTTATACTCGACCCCGTATACACGGGCAAGGCATTCGCCGGACTTATGCACCTTATCCGCACCGGCAAAATCGGCGAAAACGAAACGGTGCTGTTCCTGCACAGCGGCGGCACGGCATCCCTTTTCGCAGTTGATCCCAAAGACGTTAAATAAGGGAGAATTATGGAACAAACGCAACATAAAAAGGTCGGCATAATAGGCGGCATGGGTCCGCTTGCCACGGCCGATCTGTTCGAAAAAATAACGCACCTTACAAAGGCGGACGCGGATTCAAAGCACATCCACGTCATAATAGACTCCGATACCGGCATACCCGACCGCACGGCCGCGATACTGGGCCTCGGCCCGGATCCTACGGACGAACTGAAGGCGGCGGCAAAGCGGCTTGAGAACGCGGGCGCGGACATATTGCTTATGCCCTGCAACACGGCGCACTATTTTTACCCCGCGATACAGGCGTCCACCAAATGCCCCATACTGCACATGCTGCGCCTTACCGCGGAGGAAATAAAGAGCCGCGGCAACATAAAGGTTGCCCTGCTTGCGACCGACGGCACGGTGAAAACCGGCATATATGCAAAGCTGTTTGAAGAATACGGCATAGATTATATGCTGCCCGAGCCGGAGGAACAGAGGCTTGTTATGAGCATGATCTACGACGGCATAAAGGCGGACAACGAGCAGTATTTCGACACGGAGCCCATAAAGGCGGCGCTTCGCGCCATGCAGCAGCGCGGCGCGGACGCGTTCGTGCTGGGCTGCACGGAGCTGCCCATAGCCTTCGATGTTTTTGAGCTGGACTTCCCCACGGTCGATCCCACGCGCGTGCTTGCCAAGAACGCCGTACTCGCCGCCGGCTACGAGCTGAAAACGAAGTAAGGTAAACAAAGATAAGATGCAAAAAGGAACGATGTAGGT
>CAVDFM010000058.1:0-11621 GCA_963608365.1 bacterium
TTCTTTGGGGGCTCGTGTTCTTTTACGCTCACGATGATGCTCCTTTCAAAATTTATAATAATTTCATTATAGGCATTATAACCGTTTTTCATCTCAAAAAAAAGACGGCATATGGATATAAATGTGAAATTTGCGCTTATCATCGGTTATGTCCGCTTTTTCATATACAAATATACTCTTTTTCGCCTCAAATGCCCAGAATCATTTGACATTAGCCTGCGCGTGGCGTAAAATTAATCTATGCGGGATTATACGCATAACCCCATAACTATGGGCGGCGTTAACGCGGCCTAAATCATAAACTTACACGGAGGATTCTATGCAAAACAAGATCATCACTGCGCAGCAGGCTGTCGATCTCATTCCTGATGGCGCTACCATCATGATGGGCGGCTTCGTTGGCTGCGGCAGCGCGCTCTCCATCATCGATGCCCTGTCCAAGAGCAACAAGGGCCACTTCCATACCATTCATAACGATTCGTCCAAGCTGAACGGTCCCGATGGCGACGAGTATTACAGCTGGGCAAAGATGATACATAACGGCCAGATAGAAGGCTACATCGGCAGCCACCTGGGCACCAACCCCGAAGCGGTTGAAAAGTGGGCCAAGGGCGAGCTGAAGGTTGATCTGGTTCCCCAGGGCAGCCTGGCCGAGATGATCCGTGCCGGCGGCGCGGGCCTTGGCGGCGTTATCACCCCCACCGGCGTAGGCACCCTGGTAGAGGACAGCCCGCTGGTACGCGGCAAGGTAAATTACGATGGTAAGGATTACCTGGTAATGAAGCCCCTGCGTGCGGACGTTGCGCTGATTGGCGCATACAAAGTGGACAAGGCCGGCAACGTATGGTACAAGGGCAGCGCGCAGAATTTCAACCGCGTGATGGCCACCGCGGCGGATCTTGTAATAGTAGAAGCCGAAGAGCTTGTTGAAGTTGGCGAGATCGAGCCCGAAAACGTTATGACTCCGGGCATACTGGTCAACTATATCGTAGTCAGGGAGGGCAAATAAAATGGAAAAAAGCTTGATCAAACCCTTTATAGCTAAGCGCGTTGCGCAGGAATTCACCGACGGCATGGTCGTCAACCTTGGCATAGGCCTGCCGGTGCTGTGCACCAACTATCTGCCCGAGGGCATTCATGTTACCGTTCATAGCGAGCTTGGTATAGTCGGTCAGGGTCCCGCGCCCGATGCCGAGCATGCCGATCCTATGCATGTTGTTGACGCCGGCGGCAGCCCCTCCTCCGTGGTACTCGGCGGCGCATTCACCGATTCTGCCGATTCCTTCGCGCTCATCCGCGGCGGCCATGTGGACGCGGTGGTTCTGGGCGGCCTTGAAGTGGACGAAGAAGGCAGCCTTGCCAACTGGATAATCCCCGGCAAGAAGATGCCCGGCATGGGCGGCGCAATGGACCTGCTGGTCGGCGCCAAGAAGGTCATAGTGGCCATGGAGCATACCGCCAAGGGCAACCCCAAAATACTGAAGAAGTGCCGCCTGCCCTACACCGCGGTAAAATGCGTAAACATGATAGTTACCGAAATGGGCGTTATGAACGTTACCGATAAGGGCCTTGAGCTTGTTGAGTACAACCCCGAGTTCACTCTGGAGCAGATAATAGCTGCCACGGAAGCTGATCTTATCATCGGGCCCGAGCTCAAGAAGATGGACATGACCGGTTTTGAAGCGTAAGCTTTCATAAACCGCTCGAAATAACAAAAAATATAAAGGAGAAAATACAATGGCTAAGGAAATCGTATTGGCAGGCGCCTGCCGTACCGCTATAGGCAAGTTTGGCGGAAGTTTGGCTAACATCCCCGCTGTGGAGCTGGGTGCTCTGGTTATAAAGGAAGCCGTTCGCCGCGCGGGCATTAAGCCCGAGGACGTGGACGAAGTGCTGATGGGTAACGTGCTGCAGGCCGGTCTTGGCCAGAGCCCCGCCCGTCAGGCCGCCATAAAGGCTGGTCTGCCCGAGAGCGTACCCGCGCTGACCGTAAACAACGTTTGCGGCAGCGGCCTCAAGTGCGTCAACCTCGCTGCGGACATGATCGCCGCCGGCGATGCGGACGTTATGGTAGTAGGCGGTATGGAGAACATGAGCCTTGCGCCCTATGCTCTGCCCAATGCCCGCTTCGGTTACAGGATGAACGACGGCAAGGTTGTTGACGTTATGGTCAACGACGGTCTGTGGGATGCCTTCAACAATTACCATATGGGCATCACCGCCGAGAACGTGGCCGAGCGTTTCGGCGTGACCCGCGAAATGCAGGATGAGTTCTCCGCCAACAGCCAGCATAAGTACGGCGTAGCCGCCGCCGCCGGCAAGTTCGACGAGGAGATCGTTCCCGTAATGGTAAAGGTCAAGAAGGAAATGGTAGAGTTCAAGGTAGACGAGCAGCCCCGTCCGGACAGCACCGCCGAAAAGCTTGCCAACCTCAAGCCCGCCTTCAAGCGCGACGGCGGTACCGTAACCGCGGGCAACGCTTCCGGCATTAACGACGGCGCGGCCGCCCTAGTCATCATGAGCGCCGAAAAGGCCGCCGAGCTCGGCGTAAAGCCCCTTGCCAAGATAGTTACCGGCGCCAGCGCCGGCGTAGATCCCAGCATAATGGGTATCGGCCCCGTGTACGCCACCCGCAAGGCCCTCAAGAAGGCCAACCTGGAGCTGAAGGACATAGACCTCATAGAGGCCAACGAAGCCTTCGCCGCGCAGAGCGTTGCCGTTGCCAACGAGCTTGGCTTCGACATGGATAAGGTAAACGTAAACGGCGGCGCCGTAGCCCTGGGCCATCCCATCGGCGCATCCGGCTGCCGTATACTCGTGACCCTGCTTTACGAGATGAAGCGCCGCAATGCCAAGTACGGCCTTGCCACGCTGTGCGTAGGCGGCGGCATGGGCGTTGCCACCATAGTGGAAGGTATGTAATTTAAAATCACATACGGCTTAAATAAAAGCACGAAAGGGCGGGCGCAATGCCTGCCCTTTTTGTATACTTGAAGCAAAGCGCCGCATGTGATAAAATCCTTGTGATATTTTTGCTTAAACGGAGAAAGAAGCATGGAAAGCACATTGACGCGGCGCGGCCTTAACGGCAACCAATTAAAGCTTATAGCCATAACCGCAATGACGATAGATCACCTTGCATGGACGCTTTGGCCCGGGTATTCGCACAATCCCGCCGCAATAGCCTGCCACATAATAGGCAGGTTGACCGCGCCAATAATGTGGTTCTTCATAGTGGAAGGCTATCATTATACGCACGATGTGAAAAAATATACGCTTAGGCTGTTCATACTGGCGCTCATTTCGCATTTTGCATATAATTTCTGCTTTGGCATATCGTTTATTCCGCTGAAGGGCGGCGTATTCAACCAAACAAGCGTTGCGTGGTCGCTGGCGTGGGGCCTGGTGCTGCTCAGGATAAACGATTCAAAGCGCCTGCCGCATTGGCTGAAGGCCGTTATAGTTTTTGCCGTGTGCGCAATAACATTCCCGTCGGACTGGAGCTGCGTAGCCGCCGTTGCAATTCTCTTTATGGGCAACGCGCGCGGCAATTTTAAGCAGCAGATGATTTGGATGATGATATGGAGCGCCACTTACGCCGCGGTGTATTTCATATTCCTTGATAAAATATACGGCGTTATTCAGCTTTTCACCTGCCTTACGATACCGCTGCTTAGGCTTTATAACGGCGAACGCGGCAAATGGAAGGGCATGGGCAAGCTGTTTTATGTTTACTATCCGGCGCATCTTTTCATAATAGGTATTTTGCGCGTGCTGCTTTGGGGATGACGCGCGGCGGTATAAATGGTATAATATAGCCAAAATAATCAGGAGGGAACCAAAGAATGGAAAAACCGGTATTGGTCATAATGGCGGCGGGAATGAGCAGCCGCTACGGCAGCCTTAAACAAATAGACCCCGTGGACGAAGAAGGACACATAATAATCGACTTTTCCGTGTTCGATGCTCACCGCGCCGGATTTGACGAGGTGGTATTCCTTATTAAGAAAAACATAAGCGGCGCGTTCCACGCAGCCATTGGCGACAGGGTATCCAAATATCTTAAAGTGAGCTACGCTTATCAGGAGCTTGATATGCTGCCGGAAGGCATAACCCTGCCGGAAGGCCGCGAAAAGCCGCTCGGCACCACCCATGCCGTGCTTTGCGCGCGTCCCGCCGTGGGCACAAGGCCGTTCGCCGTTATAAATGCGGATGATTACTATGGGCCTGAAGCGTTTGAGCATCTTTATAAATTCCTCACGAGCGAGCATGGCGCGAACGAGCATCTTGCCGTGGGCTATCCCGTGGAAAACACGCTGCCCGAAAACGGCGAGGTCACGCGCGGCGTATGCCAGGTGAACGGCGAAGGCTATCTCACCTCGATAGTTGAGCGGATGCGCATTGCCCGCGCGGACTGCGGCGCAGTAGCCACGGAGGACGACGGCACCACCATAGCAATCCCCAAGGGTACCACCGTATCCATGAACTGCTGGGGATTTTCAAACAGCATATTCGATATTCTGGACGATAACTTCCGCGCCAACATAGCCGCCGGCCTTGAAAAGAACCCCATGAAGTACGAGGATCTTCTCCCCGTTGCCGTTTGCAGCGCAATACAGGCGGGCAAGCTGCAGGTGCATGTTGAACCCACGCACGACGCTTGGTTCGGCGTAACGCATAAGGACGACAAGCCCGTTGTTATGCAGAAGCTCAGGGAGCTGAAGCAGAAGGGCGTGTATAGCGAAAAACTTTGGAACTGAGTTATAAAATAAGCTTTGGCCTCCCCGCATTTAGCAGGGAGGCCGTTTTGGTTATAAACTCAACTCTTTTTTGCCATTTTGCCGCTGTGATGCACGCCGCGCTTATCAGGAATGTTTTCCCACATTTCATCCGCGACCTTTGCCCACCTTGCCGCCGCATCAACGCACCGGCCGCAGTAATCGCACGCCCTTTCGGGGCTCATAAGGTCGGTTGAATGCGCGCCGGATTCATCCACCATGTCCGTAAGGCGGCCCGGGTTATCCAGCACGGGGCAGGGCCTGAGCATGTTTTCGTTGAACGGCTGATTGCGCCTGTATGCCATGAACAGCGGGGAACGGTATGCTTCAAGCAGCGTCTTTTCCCGAATGTTTGAATCGGAATAGTGCACAAATGCGCAGGGCTCAACATCGCCATTGGCGTTTATGTGGCAATATCCGCGCCCGCCCGCTATGCAGCCGCCCACGGCGTCGCCGTCGTTCCAGAAGTCCATTGTGAACAGCGGCTTGGTCTGGCGGAACTTATGTATTTGGTCATACATAAATTTGCGCTGCTCCGCGCTGACCATAAGCTCCGGCACGGCGTCCGCACCTATGGGCATATATGTGAACAGCCATGCGAACTTTGCGCCCATGTCTATCATGGAATCTATGTATTCCTCGCTGCCTATCACCTCTGCATTTTTGCTTGTATAGCAGCAGGAAATGCCGAATAGAAGCTTGCGCTGCTTCAGCCGCTGCATGGCCTCTATCACCTTATGATATGTGCCCGCGCCGCGGCGGAAATCAGTCGCCTCCTCAAAGCCTTCTATGCTTATTGCCGGCACAAAGTTCTTTACCCGCAGCATTTCGTCGGCAAACGCATCGTCTATCAGCGTGCCGTTGGTGAAGGCCAAAAACGCGCAGTCCTTATGCTTTTCGCAAAGCTTTATAAGGTCGTTTTTCCTTACAAGCGGCTCGCCGCCCGAATAGATGTAAATATACGTTCCAAGCTCCTTGCCCTGGCGTATTATGCTGTCCAGCTCGTCAAGCGTCAAATTCAGCTTGTTGCCGTACTCTGCCGCCCAGCAGCCCGTGCAATGCAAATTGCAGGCGGAGGTGGGGTCCATAAGTATTGCCCAGGGTATGTTGCAGCCGTATTTTTCCTGATTCTCTATTGTTATAGGCGTGCCTATAAGGGATGCGTTAATCACGGCCGCTTCTATCAGCGCGCGGCGCTGACCATCGTCAATATCGGTCCACAGGCTTTTTACCAGCTTATACCAGTTGCTATCCTTGTTCTGTATGGCGCTGCGTATGCCTTTGACCTGATCCGTCACGCTGTCGCCGTTCTTATCGCTGCTTTCAAGCAGGTCAAGCAGCTTTGGAATGTTGTTGTCGGGGTCCTTGTCGATATAGCTGTACATTTGCTTCATAGCGAAGCTTTTCACTGCATCCGATGCTTTCATCTTTTATAAATAAGTCCTTTCGCAAATTATTTAACAAGGATTTTATCCAAAGCGCACGGCTTATTCCATAAATAAAGGGGCGATTCCCGTCAAATTAGTAGGAACCGCCTTTTTCATCAGATTATATATTGTTACAAATTCAACCCGGATGTATCTTTACGGTGTGTTTTTTACAGCATTTTCAACAAAGCCCTTAAACAGCTCCCCCAGCGAATCCACGCTTTTCTCTATATCGTCATCCATCCTGTTCCAAAGGAACTTGAGGAAGAAGCCAAGGAACGCATAGCGGCATATGCTCGCTATTTCGTGCAGCCGTTCTTCCGTGGCTGCGCTGTGCTGCTCCATGGCGGCGCGCTTCACCTGGCGGTAAAAAACGTCGTCCGTGATGGTGAAAACATAGCGCTCCAATACATCCCGCGAAAGGGAATTGTATATGTGGTAGATAAGCTTTTCGCTGCGCCTGCAGTCGGCAAGCATCTCCTTCGTGGCGGCGCGCCAGCCCTTGTCCGCAAGGTATTCGCCCTGAACGTATTTGCCGAAGCGGCTTTCAAGGAAGGCGTTGAGCAGGTCATATATGTCCTGATAATGATAATAAAACGTGTTCGGGCTTATGTCGCACCGCTTGACCAATGCCGATACCGTTATTTTATCGAACGGCATCTCCGTAAGCATTTGCTCAAACGTTGACATAATTAACCGCTGTGTATATCGCGCCATGGCGGCAGGCCCCTTTCATAATTGTTTTATGCTTTATTCTATCATACCGCGCCGCGCCGTTTCAACCGCCAAACCGCGGCCCCGCGAACAGGAATGTTTCCTTCGCTTGGCGCGAAAGGCTGCGGCTTATGGGTATATGCGCGCCGCTTTTCAGTATAAATTCGCCCGGCAGCATCGCCGCAAGACAGGCTGTGTTCACATAATAGCTGTTGTGGCAGCGGCAGTATACGGCTTCGTCCAGCCCGGCCACAAGCTCCTTCGGCGCGGCGCTTGTCCAGTATTCGCCGTCCGCCGTTACAACCTTTGTGCGCCGCAGCACGCGCTCCAAATACTGCACCCTGTCCCACGGTATGCGCTGCGCGTTCGCCCCGTTTGTTATTACAATATAGTTCGCCTTGGCGCTTTCGCGGCGGCGCACGGCCTTTTCAAGCGCGCTTTTGAGATATGTTTCGCTTTGCGATTTGAGCACGAAGAAAACATGCTCCGCGTCATATACCTTCGAGGCGTATTCTATATGCCCGCTTAAGAATATCACCTGGCATTCGGGGGCGATTTTGTTTATGCGCTTGGCAAGCTCTATTCCGTCCATGGATTCCATCTGAATATCCAGCACCGCAATGTCAACGGCGTAGTTATCCTCCGTTATGGCGTATATCAGATTATCCGCGCCGGTAAAAAGGCTCAGCTTTGCTGCGGCAAACCCGTCAAGGGCGCTTATCTGCGCCGCGGTATGGCGGCCGTGCAGCGCATCGTCATCGCAAATGGCTATGTTCAGCATTCTGCGCCCTCCGCATGCGGCTCGCTTTGCGCTTCCGCGGGTACCTGCATTGTGAGCACTGCGCTGAATACGCCGCCCTTTGCGCCGGTTATAAACGTGCCGTTGTATTGGCGGGCAATGTTGTTTATTATGCCCGTGCCAAGTCCGCGTTCAAGGCCGCGTATCCGCGCCTTTTTGCGCGTATCGGCCGCGGAGGTGGAGTTTTCCATCCTTATTGTGCAGCAGCCGTTTTCCTCCCGCGCCCATATGCGTATGAACGGCTCCGCGCACTTCACCGCGCGGCAGGCTTCTTCGGCATTGTTCAGCATGTTGCCAAGGGCTATTATCATGTCCGCATTTGCAATGCGGGATTCATACGGCAGCGCAATGTCCGTTTCTATCCTTATGCCGCTGTCCTTCAGCTTTTCAAGGCGGGACGCCATGAACGCGTCAACTATTCTGTTTTCGCATTGGCCGAGCGTGGATGAAAATGTGTGCCGCGGTATTATCTCCGCCGCGTATTTTGCGGCCTGCTCCGTATCGCCGCTTGAAAGCAGCGCCTGAATGGTATACATATGGTTGGCAATGTCGTGCCTGAGGGAGCGCGCCGTTTCGTATTGATCTACCAGCGCGGCATAGTGCGTTTTTTCGTTCTCTATCTGCTCGCTCAGCATTTCGTTGCTCATTTTAAGCTCCGCCCGCTGGGACATTCCGCGCACCGCAAGGTAAAGCGAAACGTCGCTGGCTATGCAGAATAGTATAGTACCTATGCGGGCGATATACGCGCTGTCCGCATCCGGCGGATCGAGTATCCACATGCTCATCACAACCTGCGCAATGGGGAATATGGCAAACAGCAGCAGTTCGCGCCAGGTAAGCCTGTCCGACGAGCGGTTTATGACCAGCATTGAAAGGAACAGCAGCGTTGCGAACATTATTATGTATATCGCGTACCATGTTAAAAGGTTAAGAGGGGAACTGTACACTTGGGCGGAGCTTGTGTAATGCACGTTGAAAATAAGCTGCGCCATAACTTCGCAGATGGCTTCATGCATGAATACAAGGCTCACGCTTAAAATAACCTTCATACGTTTATCCGTAAACAGGAACAATCCCCAGCATGTGTCCCACACTATGCCTATGCTCATTTTTATAAGCGGCGGCGTGTTCGCGGGCAGTAGCAGCATGCCGTATAGGCTGGCGTAAAACACAACGAACAGCGTTACGACCGCCGTAAGCGCAAAGTTGAACCGCGGCTTCAATACGGACAGCACGAATGCCGCCATCAAAAAGCCTATTATTGCGTTGCCTGCCATTGAAATCGCAAAATTGCTCATGTTTATCCCCCAATCAAGACTGTAAATACGGAATATTTGTCGATTCAATGGTATTATACAGAGCATGTCTTTGTCAAGTAAATGCAAAAGATTACATGAAAACAGCACTTTATTACAACGTTCAGCATATTGCATCATGTTTGGCGTATCATATGCATCAGCGCATGTCACCACCATGCGTTACAGTGCGGGAGGGGTAAATCCCACACGGGGCCTTTCCGAAAAGGCCCGAAAAGGCAGCGCGGAGGGGGTTATTGCGCTGCCTTTTTTGATGCTTTGGTATTCTGTTTAATCCGTTTGTTATCTCAGCTTAACGTATTCCTTGCTTATGAAGCCGTAATCATCGCCGCATTTTGCAAGGCACCAGCCGTCGTTTATCATGTATACCATTGCGGCGTCGCCCTTGTTAAGCTGGCGTATTATGGCGTAAGTAGTGTCCGGCCCGGTGCGGAAGTTCACGTTGGACTTTATTGTGGCGGATATAAGGGTTATTGCCGTATCACCCTGATATATGCCTACCGTCCCCTGGGACAGCACGTTGACATATGCCTTTACGCAGAAGCCCGTGCGCCCATCGTAAAGCACATAGTACCAGTCTCCCATTTCCGCCAATATGTTCAGCTTTGTTCCCGCGGCAAGCGTGCCGAGCACTCCCGTGCCGGACGTTGACGCGCCGGTGCGCATATTTACCTTGGCATTGGTTTTGCCGGATGCAAGTTCCACCTTTGTGCTGCCCTTGCCGTCGCCTTCCGGCGTTACGCCGGGCGTTTCGGGAGTTTCCGGCGTTTCGGGCTGAGACGGCGCGGCGTCGGATGTTTTCTTAACGTATTTTGCGTAAAGATAGCCGCGCTTGCCGCCGCATTCGGCCTCGTACCAGCCGTTTGAAAGCGAGTATAGCGTGACCTCGGTGCCGCGCTTCAGCTTGGTCAAAATCTTGGCCGATGTGTTCGCCTTTTCGCGCATGTTCACCGTGCCCGTGGTAACGCCCGTGCCTATTGCGGAGGGGGCTTCGGGTTCTGTATCCTTGCCTTCGTCCGTATTCGCGCCGTTTTCGGGCAGGGCGGTAATTACGCGCACGTATTTCGCGCTGACGTAGCCTTCGCCCGCGGCGCAGCTTATTTTATACCAGCCGTTCGAAAGGGATATAAGCTCAAGCTTGGTGCCTTTTTTCAGCACCGCAAGCTTTTTCGTGCTCGTGCCTTCCCCTTCGCGAAGATTCACGCTGCCTGTTGTTTCGCCCTCGCCATGCTTAGGCACGCTCGGCGTTTCGTTTGAATCTATAACGGCGGTGCCGGTCTTTTTAACATAGTCGCTGTGTATATAGCCTTCGTTATCCCCCGCAACAACGCGCGTCCATTTGCCCTCTGTCCCAAGTATTATTATGAGCGTATTCTTATCAAGCTTTTTTATTGCGGCATAGGACGTATCCGGCCCCGTGCGCAGGTTCACGCCGCTGCCCGTTACCGTGCCAATGTCCACCGTGCCGCTTATGCCCGGCGTTTGGGAAGGCTCGGCCGTGGGTGTGGCCTCGGGTGAATCATTGGGCGTGGGTGTGGGGGCAGGGTCGTTCTTTGCGGCGGTGAATTTAACATAGTCGCCTATAACAAAGCCCGCTATGCCTTTGCCGTCAACTTCGGCATAGTACCAGCCGTTATCGTAATCATAAACGGTCAGCTTGGTGCCCTTTGGCATCAGCATCAGGGATTCATACTTTGTGCCCGCGCCGCGGCGAATGTTCACACGCGCCGTGGTGACGCCCGTGCCGATGCTTATCATGCCCGTGGTGCCGCTGTCAGGCGTTGGGGTGGGCTGGGCGGTCTGCTCAGGCTCCTGCGTGGGTGTGGGGTCAGGCTCGCCCGGCTTTGCAGGGGCGGCGGGGATTGTTATGCTGTAATTTGCAAGGGTCGCACCGGGGTAATAGAAAGCAAGTATGCTGCGGTAATTTTCGCCCTGGCTGGCGCGCTGCTGCGCCCCGCGCTGGCTAAGGCCCACGCCGTGGCCCCAGCGCACATGATATATTGTATAGGTGCTGCCGTCGGATGAATATTCGCCCCAATAGCTGCGCAGGTTGCTGTTTGTGCATACGCGGTAAAGCAAAAGCTCGCTCACGTTGAACCGAAGCGTTATGTTCTGCTCCACTTCGCCTGCGAATATGCCGTCCACAACTATTGTCATTGTGGTCATGCTGCGCTGCTCGCCGCGGCCCTTGGGGTCGCTCAGCTCAACGCTGCGTATCATGTTAAGCCCCTGCGCCTGCACGCCGCGGTACTGCGTAAGCTTGGCTATGAGCATATCGTAAAGCTGCTGCGATATTTGCCCGGGGCCGTTTATGGGAAGCGTAACGGTTTCCTTCAGGCTTAATGAATTGGCTGTATCGTAAGGATCGAGCGCAACGGCAAAGCCCGCGTCGCTTATCTTTTTGCTGGGCCAGGCGGTGCTGGGGACGGTTGTCTCCCCGCCGTTTGAGGCGCTGTAATACGCGGTAAGTATTCTGCCGTTCACGGTGAGCACTTCGGATATGGTTGAATCCACGGCCTCTATAACGTTTGTATAGCTTGAATTATAGCCCTTATACACCTGATCTGCCGAGGTATCGCCTATATGG
>CAVDFM010000059.1:0-2201 GCA_963608365.1 bacterium
GTCCACCGGTATAATCAACTATCTTCAACTTTGACTGGGTATTGGACAATGTAACGTTGCTATTGCCATTAATCGTCAGGTACTTCCCGTCGGCATCAACAACTGTATAGCCGTTCGTAGCATCGCCAGTAATAGTCCACAAATATTGCGATAGACTATCCGCGCTACTATTAGATGTCAGGTTTTCATTCTTACCTATTATCAATCCTGTGGCACTACTACCAAAATTAGTTGATGTTGTAGTACTATTGGTCACAATATAATGTGTATCATTATTTGTCGTAATCAGGTATTTTTTACCCGATTCTATACTCGTAACCTTTTCTACTTTCGCATCGGTAGCTTCACCAGTCGTCACCTCAGCCGTAGCGATATAATTATCACCGGTAGCATAGCTGTCATCCGTCACACCATCGGTAATAGTATATCTCTCGCCAACCTTCAGCGTGACATCTTTCGTATTCTCGGCGGCGGCATCCTGCACTTTAATGGTGTAGCTTGCCGTCTTACCAGCGCCATTCGTCGCCGTAATGGTGGCCTCGCCCGTGCCAACGGCCTTAGCTATCACGGTAGTGCCGGTAATGGTATCGCCATCCGCATTGGTGGCGGAGATCAGCTCGATCACATTTGCATTGGAGGTCGTCCAGGTGACGCTCTCGCCGGCCGTCAGGGTGATGTAGCCGTCAGTAGTCATCGTCGTGGGGACAGCGTCGCCGCTCTCTGTCGTGACCACGGGAGTAGTCGTCTTCTCGATATACTCGGGCCAATAATGTTCCGCCAGCTTCTCAAGCTGATACAGCGCGCCATAGTTCACGTTTTCGCTTATAACATCGCTGTCGGTCAGGTAAGCATCCTGCGAAGCATCGCACCATATGCAGAACATCGTACCTTTGCTGGCGGTGATGGTGCTGCCGTAGCCGGGGTTAGCATCAAAATACTCGTTGATTCCAACCCATGTGCCGTTATCCATCTTCGTGGCCTTCATCACGGGAAGCTCAACAGAAGTCTCAGTAGTATTTACCGTTCCCTGCCAATACTTTGTGTCTTTTTCGCTGTTTTGCGCCGTCTTTATAACATAATACCAGCGGCCATGAGTGTTTATCATCTCATAACCACCACTTGCCAGCGCAGAAGCTGATTTACTGTTTTTCTCCTGATGCCAATAAGTGATTTGCACGGTTGTGGGCATAGTAGCCCCATTCGTCGCATCGTTGAACGCACGGGGAATCATACCGGCACCCACTATAACATTGGCGCAGCCGGTCAGGAATGCCGTCATATCATTGCCAGTATAGCCGGATTCATCAGCACCAAAGGAGAAATAGTATTCCGCATACTTCTTCAGCAGAGCATAGCCATAGTAACGCGATGTTTCGTCATTGACATTCAGATTACCGCTTGAGGAATATTGGGTGCCATAAACAATAGCCGTAGCATGACCGGGCATATTCAGCATGGGTACTATCTCTATGCCCTTCTCTTCAGCATAGGCTATGATAGCATCCATATTTTTCTGCGTCAGGTACCGCGTATCGCCGTTGAAAGAGTTATTACCTTTAGTGATATTAGTCGTAACAGTATCACTCGTCATGATAACGTCTTTAAAGCTGAGGCTCATATCATCCAGCAGGAAGCGGCAGCCACCATTGCCGAATGAAAGCTGAAGCTGATTATAGCCATACTGAGCCATGGTATCAATAAGCTTCTCGATGTTCTCAACGCTGAAATACTTACGGCCGCAGTCCAACATGACCGCACGATAATTCACGTCGCTGTCAACGCTGATAATGCGCGGCAAGGTATCCGTTTCATTGACCGTAAACGCCGTATTGGTCTCCGTATCCGCCGCCTGCACAGCCACTTCCTCCGTAGGTTCGGCGGCAGGCTCGTCCGTGGCCGCGGGGTCGCTCTGCTCGGGAGTTGCCTCGGGCTCATCGGGAGTCTCCGTCTCGGTCGGCTCGGCGGGGTCGGCCGGCTCGGTCGGTTGCACTGTTTCCGTAGGCGCGGGCGTGGAATCCACATCCGCTGCCGTCCACCCCTCCGCCAGCACTGACGCAGGCAGCAGACCTGCCACCATTATCAGCGCAAGCAGCACGGAAAACAGCTTCTTGAACACTTGATTTCTCATACGTTTCCTTCCTCCTAAAAATTTCGGTTTTTATACCGCATAATTTTAGTACTGATTATACGCAATATATTGT
>CAVDFM010000059.1:2283-11001 GCA_963608365.1 bacterium
AACGGTGAAATTTTTATTAGTAAAAAAAGCCTCCCGCGCATAGGGAGACTCTTTGGGGCAAAAAACGTGGTCACATGGGGAGAGAAACAGTGATTGTAGTGCCCGCGTTAGGGGTGGATTCAAGCTTAATGCTGCCGTGATGATACATTACCGCGTGCTTAACGATGGACAAGCCAAGGCCGGTGCCGCCGCTTTCTTTGGAGTGTGACTTATCCACGCGGTAGAACCGTTCAAACACGCGGGCCTGATGCTCCTCGGGAATGCCTATGCCGGTATCCGCCACGGTAACGGTGGCAAGGCCGTCCTTTTCGCCCACGGATACATTCACGCTGCCGCCCGCGCGGTTGTACTTCACGGCATTGTCGCACAGGTTGTAAATAATCTCATACAATAGCCGCCTTACGCCGGTAATATATACGCTGTCCCCCTGCACGCTTACGGATACCCGCTTCTCGTCCGCCTCGGTACGCATGTCGTTCGCAGCCTCCGCCGCGACCGCCGCCAGGTCAACGCGCTCCGTAGGCATGTCGCAGCCCTCGTCCAGCTGGCTCAGCCTTATTATGTCCCCTATCAGCGTAACAAGCCTTTGCGCTTCCTGCCTTATGTGGCCCACGAAGCGGGGCATGTCCTCCGCCTTCACCATGCCGTTTTCTATCAACTCCGCGCTGCCTATAATGCCTTGTAACGGGGTTTTCAACTCGTGCGAAACGTTCGCCGTGAACTCGCGGCGCATGGCATCCGCGTTCTGCTTTTCGGTTATGTCAAAGCTCAGTATTACCGCGCCTATCGTCTTTCCTTCGGATTCTATGCGGCTCACGTCAAGCTGATATACCTTGCCGCCGCGGTCGATGGTCGTCTCGCCGTGGCCGCCGTCGTATGCGGCGTGTATAGCCTCGCTCAGCTTGGGGTTCCTGTCCACCGTAATAAAATCACGGCCCGCGCAGTCTTCTTCCGCGTTAAACAGCTGCCTTGCCGCGGGATTCATGCTTATTATGCTCCCCTTTTCATCCAGCAGCACAAGCCCTTCGTTCATGCTGCGGGTTATGGCGTTGAACTCATCCTTTTTCGTGTCCAGCGCGCGCATCTGCGCATCTATCTGCATATGCTGGCGGTTTATGCGGCTCAGTAGCGGGGCTATCTCCTCGTATGCATCGTTGTCCAGCGGATGGTCAAGGTCCAGCGCGTTCAGCGGCGCAACTATCTTCTGCGCCAGCCTGTTCGCCATAACTATCGCCAGTACAAGCGCCGCCAGCACTATTATTACAACCGGCCTCAGCATGCCCAGCGCCAGCGTGGCGATCGTCGCCCGGCTTACGGATATTCTTATTACGCTGCCGTCGTCAAGCCGCTTAGCGTAGTACATAGTCTTTTGCATAAGCGTTGCCGAATAGCGCGTGCTTTGGCCTTCGCCGTCCGCCATGGCCTGCTGCACCTCTTCGCGCTCGGCGTGGTTATCCAGCGTGCTTGCGTCGCTGCCGCTGTCGTAATTCACCGTGCCGTCGGGCGCTATCCATGTCAGCCTGTATCTTTCGCTATTCACGCGGGCAAGGTAATCCTTCCCGCCCTGCTCAACGCCCGCCGCCGCAAGGCTCAGCTGATCCTTCAGCTCGTTTTCCTGCAGGCTTGCAAAGTATTCGTATAAGCAGTCCATTATTATCAGCAGGCTTGCAAGCAGTATTATGCCCGCAACCAGCATTATCGCCCTGAATATTCTTTTCGTCATTGCCCTTCCTCCATCCGGTAGCCAACGTTTCTTACGGTTTTGATGCTTTCGCCGCATTTGCCAAGCTTTTGGCGCAGCGTGCGTATATGCATGTCAATGGTGCGTGTTTCGCCCATGTAGTCCGTCCCCCAAACCCGTTCCATAAGCTGCTCCCTTGTGAATGCCGTGCCTATATGGGAAAGGAACAGCTTCAGCAGCTCATATTCCTTATATGTCAGCATTATTCGTTCTCCGTCGGCGCTCACGGTATGCTCCTGAGTATTCATGCTTATGCCGCAGGCGCAAAGCGTGTCCGCTTCCTTTGCCGCGCCGCAGCGCCTGAGCACCGCCTTCACGCAGGATATAAGCTCCATTACGCCGAAAGGCTTGGTCAAATAATAATCCGCGCCAAGGTCAAGCCCCTGAATCTTGTCGTATTCGCTGCCCTTGGCCGTGGCCATGACTATGGGTATCTGTTTCAGCGCGGCGTTCGCGCGGATGCGCCTGAGCAGCTCTATTCCGTCAATGCCCGGCAGCATAACGTCCAGCACTATAAGCTGCGGCTTATCCTTTTCGCCCGTTATCGCGGCATAAAAGCTGCTGCCGTCCTCAAAGCCCCTTGTCTCAAAGCCCGCTGAGTTCAGCGCGTACACCTCTATGTCCCGTATGCTTGCGTCGTCCTCCACGCACCATATCATGCACTTTAGTCCTCCTTATGCACTCCTGTTACGGAGAATATGACCCATTCGGCAATGTTCACCGCGTGGTCGGCAATGCGCTCAAAATACTTAGCTATCATCAATAGATCCAGCGCATATTCGCCATCCGTCGGGTCAGCCGCTATTCTTTCGATAAGCTGATGCTTCACCCTGTCGAAATACGTGTCCACAACATCGTCCGCGGCAATGACCTTCTCCGCCATTATTGTATCATGTTTTACATATGCGTCTACACTATCCGTGACCATTTTTATTGCCGCGTTCGCCATTTCGCGCATAAGCTGCTCGTTGGCGGCGCTCCTGTCGCTGAGATAGGTTATTATCTCCGCAATATCCTCCGCCTGGTCGCCTATGCGCTCCATGTCGGTTATCATCTTAAGCGCGGCGGATATCTGCCTTAAATCGCGCGCCACAGGCTGCTGCTGGAGCAAAAGCTTCAGGCACATGGATTCTATGCTGCGCTCCTTCTGGTCTATCGCCACGTCAAGCCCGGCAACCTTTTTCGCAAGCGCCTTATCGCCTTCCATAAGCGCTTTCAGCGCCATGCTTATGGATTCTTCGCACATTGCGCCCATCTCTATCAGTTCTCTGTTCAGCTCCGCAAGCTGATTGTCAAACCGGCTTCTCATTATCCGAACCTCCCTGTAATGTAATCCTCTGTGCGCTTATCCGTGGGCTGGGAGAACATCTCCTCCGTCTTGCCGTATTCAACAAGCTCGCCCAGCAGGAAAAACGCCGTGTTGTCCGATATTCTTACGGCCTGCTGCATATTGTGGGTAACAATGACTATTGTGTATTGTTCCTTCAGCTGCATGGCCAGTTCTTCTATTTTTGATGTTGATATAGGCTCGTCCATCAGCAGCACGTCCGGCTCCACCGCCAGCGCACGCGCTATGCAAAGGCGCTGCTGCTGCCCACCGGAAAGGCCAAGCGCGTTCTTTCTGAGCCTGTCCTTTACCTCGTCCCATATTGCCGCGCCGCGCAGGGACTTTTCAACGATGTCGTCCAGCTTGGCCCTGTTTCTTATTCCGTGGGTACGCGGGCCGTAGGCAATGTTATCATATATGCTCATGGGGAACGGATTCGGCTTCTGGAACACCATGCCTATCTGCCGCCTCAGCTCGCTCGCGTCCACGCCGGGCGCAAATATGTCCTCCCCCTTGTATTCAACGCTGCCTGTTATCTTAACGTCCGGTATAAGATCGTTCATGCGGTCAAGCGTTTTAAGGAACGTGGACTTGCCGCAGCCGGACGGGCCTATCAGAGCCGTTATGCTGTTTTTAGGTATATCTATGTTTATATTCTTCAGCGCCTGATGATTGCCGTACCACAGGCAAAGCTCTTTCACGCTCAAAATGCTCTTTTCATTGGCTTCCATATTCTCTCTCCCTTCCATGCGCTTAGTATCTATATCTGCCTTTTGTTCTTAAAGCTTTTTGCAACCGCTTCCGCGCTCAGGTTTATTATAAGCGTCAACAGCATAAGTATCGCCGCTATTGCAAACGCAACGCCGAACTCGCCGCGCTCCTTTGCGTATATGTACAGCGCGACCGTAAGTGTTGCACCGGAGCTTTTAAGCCCCATGAAGAAGCCGTTAACCACGTGCGCTATGCCCGCCGTGAAAAGCAGCGCAGCCGATTCGCCGAGTATTCGGCCTACAGACAGTATGCAGCCGGTTATAACGCCGTCCACGCAGCCCGGCAGCACCACCGTGCGTATTACTCTCCATTTGCCCGCGCCAAGGCCGAACGCTCCTTCGCGGTAGCTCTGCGGCACGGTTTTAAGGCTTTCCTGAGTTGTGCGCATTACCGTGGGTAGGTTCATTATAACAAGCGTGAGCGCTCCCGCCATGAGCGATGTCTGCATCTTCAAAAATTCGCAGAAGAACAGCATGCCCACAAGGCCGTATATAATGCTCGGTATGCCGGAAAGCGTTTCCGCGGCATATTCTATAATGCTTACAAGCTTTTTGTTCGATGCGTATTCGCTAAGATATATCGCCGCGCACACGCCAAGCGGAAGCACTATTATTATGGTTGCTATAACAACATAAATGCTGTTCAGTATATCGGGCCAAATGCCTATCGTGTCGTTCAGTATGCTCGGCGCCGTGGTCAAAAATTTCCATGTTATGTTCGGTATGCCGCGGTAAAGCACATACCCTATCAAAAACAGCACCAGCGCGCCTATGGCGGCTGTTGACGCATACATCAGTGCCTTCATGCCGTATATATATGCCTTGCGGCCAAACGAAAGCTTCTTGTTCATTTATTTACGCCTCCTTGTCCCGCTTCAGGAAGAAATTGAGCGCCGCGTTTATAAGCATTATAAACACGAACAGCACCAATGCTATGGAGAACAGCGCCTGCCGCTGAAGTCCGCCGGAATAGGACATTTCGCTTGCAACGGCCGTGGTAAGGAACCTTACGCTTTCAAAAAGCCCGGGCATGTTCGCCGCGTTGCCGGAAACCATCATAACCGCCATCGCTTCGCCTATCGCGCGGCCAACGCCCAACACCACCGCCGCGGCAATGCCGCTGCGCGCCGCGGGGACGGATACCTTGAAGTATGTTTCAACTTCCGCTGCGCCAAGGGCAAGCGATGCATCCTCGTATTCCTTCGGCACGGCCTCAAGCGCCGTTACCGATACCTTTATTATTGAAGGCAATATCATTATTGCCAGCACTATTATCGCCGCCAGCAGGCTTGCGCCGTCCGGCACGTTAAACAGCTTCCTTATCCCCGGCACAAGCACCAGCATGCCCACAAGGCCGTATACAACGCTTGGTATGCCCGCAAGCAAACTGACTGCCGACTGCATAACAGTCTTCAGCTTCTTCGGCGCAAGCTTTGCAATGTACACGCTTGCCATAAAGCCTACCGGCACGCCCAGCACTATTGCGCCGCATGTGCCGTATATACTGGTAAGTATAAACGGCAGTATGCCGAAGGAAGGCTCGGTGGTCTTTGCCGTAGACGCCCACACCTTGCCGAACAGGAACGGTATAAGGCCTATTTTTCTTATTGCGGGCAGGCCGGATATTATAAGGTAAACCGTTATCAGCAGCACGCAGCCCACGGTTATAAGCCCCGCAACAAGGAATATTCCGTGCACAATGGTTTCTATCAGCTTTGCCGCCTGCTTCTTATTCTGCTTCATGCCTGCTCCTTTCTTATCAACGTGGCTGTCGGACGGCCCTTCGGCCGCCCGATCGTTAGGATTTGTATTGTTCACGCTCAGTTCGCGGCGACCGCACCGGCCTTGGCGATTATGTCAGCCGCATCGGCGCTGGTGGCGTAGTCGAAGAACTTCTGCGCGGTCTCGCTGAGTGCCGTGCCGTCCTTGGTTACCAGCACGAACGGGCGCTGCACAACGTAGCTGCCATCCTTAACGGTGTCCTCTGTGGGGGCCACTCCGCCAACGGTCAGGGCCTTAACGCTGTCCTTCAGAGAGGCAAGGGAAGCGTAGCCGATGGCATTGGGGTTCTGGGATACGGTGGTTATAACGTCGCCAGTGGAGGTCAATTCCTGGCGATACTGGCACTTGTCGGCAGTGCCGGTGATGGATTCAAAGCCGTCCCTTGTGCCGCTGCCGGCTTCGCGGCCAATGAGCACCACTTCAGCATCGCTGCCGCCAACGTCCTTCCAGTTGGTGATCTCGCCGGTGTAAAGCTTGGCAATGGTTTCAAGGTCAAGATCGTTCACGGGGTTTTCCGGGTTTACTATTATGGCAATGCCGTCATACGCAAGCACGGTTTCCTTCAGTCCTTCGGCCTTCTCGTCATCCTTCAGGCTTCTGCTGGAAAGGCCAATGTCGCAGCGGCCTTCAAGCACGGCCTTTATGCCGGAACCCGAGCCGGTGGGGTTGTAAGTGAATGTTGTGCCCTGGTTGTTCGCCATGAACGATTCGCCAAGCGCGCCTATCACCTTTTCCATGGACGTGGAGCCATCCGTTGAAACGCTGCCGCCCGCGCTGCCGTTATCGGCTGCACAGCCCGCAAACATAGCCGCCGCAGTTATCGCGGCAAGTACGATCATCATAATCTTCTTCATAATTCTTATCTCCTTTCGGTTCCTTCAAATCATTTTCTTTATGGTTATAGAATACTCAATCCATGTAAAATCAAAAAGAAATGTTATGTAAAATCCATGTCAAATCGCGCGGCCTTGACATGGTGCTGTCAATATGTGTATAATGTAAGCAACGCTTGTTGCGCAAACTATGTTACTTAAGAAGGAGGCTGCCTGAATGGAGGCGCTTAGCGTAAAAGGATTATGCAAGGAATACCCGTCCTTCAGCCTGAAGGATGTTTCCTTTTCGGTTGAACAGGGCGCTATAATGGGCTTTATCGGCCGCAACGGCGCGGGCAAGACCACAACGCTCAAATCGATACTCAATTTGGTGCATCCAAGCCGCGGAGAAATACGCTTTTTCGGCATGGAGCTTGAAAAGAATGAACTGGAGATAAAAAAACAGATAGGCTTCGTCTCCGGCGGAGTGGATTACTATGTAAAAAAGAAAATCAAGGCCATAACCGACGTTACGCGCCGGTTTTACGATGATTGGGACGAGCAGGCATACCGCCGCTATATGGCGCAATTCGAACTGGACGAAAACAAAACTCCTGATCAGCTTTCCGCCGGCATGAAGGTAAAATACGCGCTCACGCTTGCGCTGAGCCACATGGCGAAGCTGCTTATACTCGATGAACCCACAAGCGGGCTTGACCCCGTATCGCGCGACGATCTGCTGGATGTTTTCCTTTCGCTTCAACGCGAAGGCGTAAGCATACTTTTCTCCACGCATATAACAAGCGACCTTGACCGCTGCGCGGATTCAATAACATATATACGCCGCGGGGAGATAGCCGCAAGCATGCCGCTGGAGCAGTTCCTTGGGCAGTATATGGCCGCGGAAATAGATGCCGATGCCATACCCGCCGATATAAGCGCACTGCTCATAGGCGCAAAGCCCGCCAAGCACGGCTACACCGCCATAGTTAATAAGCAGGACGCGGCAAAGCTGCCCGCGTTTGTGCGCCTGGCCCCGGCCGATCTTGAAACGGCCATGATACATCTTGAAAAGGAGTGAAAGCAATGCTGTCAAAGCTGTTGTATAAGGAATTTAAGCTTGCCCTGCATCCGGCGGCGGTGCTTTTTCTGCTGCTGAGTTCAATGATGCTTATACCAAATTATCCAATGTATGTGCTGTTTTTCTATAACACGCTGGGCATATTCTTCATCTGCCTCAGCGGGCGTGAAAACCACGACTTTGCGTATTCCCTTTCCCTGCCCATAAGGAAGCGCGACGCCGTATGCGCGCGCATAGTGTTCGCCGTTATATTGCAGCTTGTGCAGTGCGTATTGGCGGTTGGCTTCATGTTCGTCCGCCATGTGCTGGGCCTTGGCGCAAATGAAGCCGGCATGGACCCGAACATTGCGTTTTTCGGGCTCAGCTTCATAATGCTCGCCGTTTTTAACTATGTTTTCTTCACCGGCTATTTTTCGCGGCCAGATAAGGTCGGCCGTGTGTTCGCCCGCGCAAGCATAGTAACGTTTATATACATCGGCATTGCGGAAGCCTGCACATTCGCAGTTCCGTTTTTCCGCGATGTGCTCGATACGCCCGATCCCGAAAACATGGGTGCAAAATGCATAGTACTCGCCATAGGCGCGGCGATATACGGACTTACGTCATATATGGCATATCGCATATCCGCAAAGAAGTTCGAAGCGCTGGACATGTGATCCGGCGTGCAAGTAAAAACGGAGAAAGCCGCAAAGCTTTCTCCGTTTTATATTGCCTGTCTTTTAGCTGTATCAATAATTGTCGGCCTTTATTTCAAAGTAAGCCTTGGGATGCGCGCACACGGGGCAAACCTCCGGCGCCTTGGTTCCGATGTGTATATGGCCGCAGTTGCTGCACTTCCAAACAACTATGCCGTCCCGCTCGAACACCTTTCCGTTTTCAATGTTCTCTATCAGCTTGTTGTAGCGTTCTTCATGCTCCTTCTCTATCTTGCCTACCGCCTCGAACAGATACGCAATGTGGCCAAAGCCTTCTTCCTTGGCAACGGCTGCAAACTGGGCGTACATATCCGTCCATTCATAGTTTTCGCCCGCAGCAGCATCCTTCAGGTTGGTCAGCGTATCGGGCACCTTGCCATCGTGCAGCAGCTTGAACCACATTTTGGCATGCTCCTTTTCGTTGCCGGCGGTTTCTTCAAATATTGCGGCTATCTGGTTATAGCCTTCCTTCTTGGCGGCAGATGCATAGTAGGTATACTTATTCCTGGC
>CAVDFM010000059.1:11011-11551 GCA_963608365.1 bacterium
CCTGGCTTTCACCCGCAAATGCAGCCATCAGATTCGCTTCGGTCTTGCTTCCCTTGAGTTCCATTTTTAATTTTCTCCCTTCAATTTCTTTACTGTTGTTTTATATTCTGTCTTTTTTCAGCGGTATTCATTCCGCTGCGCTTTTTCGCACCGTGCGCATATTCCGGAAAACAGCATGCTCACCCCGTCCACATATATTTCGTGCTGCGCATTGGCCGCCGCGCAAACATCCGGCAGCGGCACCATTATATCGAACATTTTGCCGCAGCAGGAGCATATGGCGTGGTTATGATGCACAATGTTGCCATCGAACCTATCGGCCCCGTTCGGATTGGAAATTTTTAGCACCTTGCCCGCGGCCGCAAGCTGATTAAGGTTGCGATACACCGTTGCAATGCTTATGTTCGGGTCCTGCTCCTTCACCATCTCATGCAGCTCGTCCGCCGTGGGGTGAACAGGATTAGTCCTGAGCGTGGTCAGTATTATTTCCCTCTGCCGGGAGTAGATCATGCGTTTTCCTCCTCTTTCAGTATTAGTAAC
>CAVDFM010000060.1:0-11378 GCA_963608365.1 bacterium
CTACAACATATCCGCGCGAAATGCAAGAGTTTTGTTTTGGCTTGATGGGACAAATTTTGCGGCGGGGCAAAAAAATTTGTTGTTCCCTATTGACTTTCGCCCGCAGAGCAAGTATACTATCCCTTGTCCGTTGCGGCGGACGCAGCTGAATATGGCGGCGTAGCTCAGTTGGCTAGAGCATTCGGTTCATACCCGGAGTGTCATTGGTTCGAGTCCAATCGCCGCTACCACATAAAGCACTCAGCATCGGTTGAGTGCTTTTTTTACTGCACTTTATTTCATTCCATTTCTTTTTGTAGGTATTTTTCAACTATTATCGATGCAATCGATAATACTTCATCATAATCAATAACACCAATTTGACTAAACCCCGGCCGCAAATATAATTAAAATGTTTGATTATGTTAGAAGGGGGCGTGGGCTATAAATGCCTGAGAACAAGGTTAAAAACGAGCGGAACGCGGACGCCGCGCTGCTCAGCAGCCTGACCCGCCGCCAGCTAAAGGAGCTGGAAGAAAAGGAGAAAACTCCCGCGCAGAAAACCGCGGAAGCAATAATAATGATACTGCCGCTGCTGTGCGGATGCATAGCGATGGCAGAATACGTGATACTGCCAAACAACAGCCGCAATTCTAAGCCCTGGAGTTACGTTTGGGTGCTTGGCGCGGCCATGTGCATCTATCTTGTGTGCTTCATAGTGTCCCTCATAAGGCGGGCGCAGGGCGAAAAGCAGTTCTATGAAAAGCTGCGCTACAAGGCGCCGCGCTACGCCGCGCTGTTCATATTTTTAGCCGTATATGATTACCTTACGCTGAAAACCGGCACGCTCACGCAGCCGTTCGTGCCCTGCATGAACTATATAATCAACGCATTCCTCGTTGACTATAAAATGCTTGCGGACTGCACGCTGAACACGCTGAAGCTGCTTTTCATAGGCTATTCCATAGGCGTTACGCTGGGGCTTATAACCGGCATAGCCTGCGGATATTCCAAAAAGGCGCGCTATTGGCTGGATCCCATAATCAAGTTCTTGGGGCCTATCCCCACCTCCACATGGATACCTATCATAATGGTAGTTGCAACGTCCCTTTTCGGCGGGGCTGTGTTCATAATAGCCCTCGGTTCATGGTTCGCGGTAACGGTGGCCTCTCTCACGGGCATTTCAAACGTGGGCAATGAATATTTCGAGGCCGCGCGCACGCTGGGCGCAACGAACAGGCAGCTTGTGCTGCACGTTGCCATTCCCCATGCAATGCCCTCCATTCTTCAGGGCTGCACGCAGGCCATGAGTTCATCCTGCGTGGCCATAATGATAGCCGAAATGCTGGGCGTAAAGTCCGGCCTTGGCTGGTACATGACGTGGCAGACCGGCTGGGCCAGCTATGATAAGTCCTTTGCGGCGCTGTTCGTAATATGCTTCATATTCACGCTGGTAACAAACGGGCTTGAAAGGATAAAGCGCTATCTTCTCAGGTGGCAGAACGGAGCCGAAAAATGAGCGACGATAAGAAGAAGGTTTGCCTTAAACTGGAAAACGTAAGCAAGGTTTTTGCAAAGGTTGAAAGCGACGGCGTGACACACGCATTGCAGGATGTAAGCACCGAGATGCAAAGCGGGGAGTTCGTGTCTCTTGTCGGCCCGTCCGGCTGCGGAAAATCCACAATACTGCGCCTTGTTGCGGGGCTTATAACGCCAACGCTCGGCCGCGTTACCGTTGACGGCAAAGAGGTGGATGGCCCAAGCCCCGAGCGCGGACTGGTTTTCCAGAACCCAACGCTTTTCCCCTGGCTTACCGTTGAAAAGAACATATCCTTCAGCCTTGATATGCAGGGCGCGACCGTTGGCAAGGCCGAAAAGGTTAAGCACATGCTTGAAATAACCGGCCTTGAAAAGTTCAAAAACGACTACCCTGCCCAGCTTTCCGGCGGCATGGCGCAGCGCGTGGCGCTGGTGCGCACGCTTATAAACGAGCCGGAGATACTGCTGCTGGACGAGCCGCTCGGCGCGCTTGACGCATTCACCCGCATGAACATGCAGGATGAGATACTCAATATTTGGACGCAGCGCAGGCAGCTTGCCCTTATGGTTACGCACAGCATTGACGAGGCCGTTTACATGGGCACAAGGGTGCTGGTGATGGAGGCCAACCCCGGGCGCATAGTGGCGGATATAAAGATAAGCGAGGATTTCCCGCGGGACAGAAGCTCCGCAAGCTTTGTCGAATACCGCAACGAAATACTCAACAAGCTGCATTACGGCGGCAAAAACGCCTAAATTACGGTTTATAAGGCAAGGAATGCCTATAAATAAAAAACTTTTCGCAAGGAGAAGAAAAACAATGAAGAAGATTGTTGCTCTTATGCTCGTGCTTGTAATGGCGCTGTCCGTATGCGCCTGCGCGGGCGTGGAGACCAACGGCGACAATACCGTTGCAAACACCGACGACGGCAATAAGCAGTCCGAAGTTATCAAGGATTCCAACAACGACGGCCAGATAGAGGTCGGTACCGTTGACAACGTTGAGGTCAACGAAGCTGACGAGCATCTGGACGCCGCCGAAGCCTCCGCTTCCGGCAAGTGGGAATCCCTGTTCGTTCCCCTTAACATCGAAGGCCGCGCCATAGATATGGCCAACTTCGACCTGACCCCCACCCCGGAAGAGCTTGAAGCCATGAAGAACGAGCCCGCCTACGGCCGCACCATAAAGTACTTCATGAGCGACGGCTGCACCTCCGGCCCCACCATGGCTGACCACCTTGGTTACTATGCGGAAGCCGGCCTGACCGCCGAGGGCGTGAAGGGCAGCAGCGACGTTGAAGCGCTGGGCACCGATCAGGTTGACGTTGCCACCGGCATGATGGCCAAGATGCTTGTTCCCATCACCAACGGCGTGGACATAACCTTCACCGGCGGCGCGCACATCGGCTGCAAGTCCATCTATGTTCTTGCTGACAGCGAATACGCCACCACTGCCGACCTTAAGGGTCAGAAGATCTCCGTCCCCAACGGCATCGGTAAGAGCGACTACAACATAACCGCCCTGCTCCTTGATGCGGACGGAATCAACTACAGCACCGATGTTGAGCTGGTTCAGGTTTCCGCGGACGCCTGCGTTACCGCAATGGAAAACGGCGAAATAGCCGCGGCCCTGCTGAGCGACACCTTTGCCTATGCCATGGTGAAGGACGGCAAGCTCAAGTGCATCCGTTCCCAGCTTGATACCGACTTTGCCGATCGCGTATGCTGCGTTATGGCAATGAACGGCACCTTCGTAAAGGAAAACCCCACCATCGCCAAGAAGGTGGCCCAGGCCGTGCAGAAGGCGCACAGCTACATGCGTGAGAACCCCGAAGAAGCCACCAAGGTACTGATGGACATGGGTTGGAACGGCGGCAACTACGAGATGAACATAATGATAAACGGTTCCCTCCAGTTCGGCCTTTCCGATGAGTTCACCGGCGACACCCTCAAGGACTTCATCGAGCGCTACATCCGCCTTGGCCTCATCACCTCCATGGACAACGCGGACGAAATACTTGACCTTGCATGGACTCCGGTTCTGTAAGATAGAAAAAGAGTAATCAAAAAGCAGCTATCTTTTCGGTAGCTGCTTTTTTGATGCCGTAATATATCAGTTCTGGCGCATTCTTGAATGCTGAAGGAACTGCTTTGTTTTCTCCTGCTGAGGATTATCGAATATCTGCTGCGGCGTGCCGAATTCAACTATGTAGCCGCCGTCCATGAACACTATGCGGTCGGCAAGCTCCCGCGCGAAGGACATTTCGTGGGTAACTATCAATATGGTCGTTTCGTGCTGCTTAACAAGGTTTTTTATAACCGCCTGCACCTCTCCCACAAGATAGGGATCAAGGGCGCTGGTAGGCTCGTCAAACAGCATTACGGAAGGATGCAGCGCCATTGCGCGCCCTATTGCCACGCGCTGCTGCTGCCCGCCGGAAAGGGTAGCGGGATACGCCTTCGCCTTATCCGCAAGGCCGACTGTATCCAGTATTTTCAGCGCCTCCGCCTCCGCCTCGTCCTTGGGCTTGCGCTGAACCACCTTCATGGCAAGGGTTATGTTATCCAGCACCGTTTTATTGTTGAAAAGATTAAAGCCCTGGAATATCATTGCGCTCTGCTTGCGCAGCTCGTGTATTTCCGCGTTTTTGTGGCGCGCCGCGTCAACGGTTCTGCCGTTTATGGTTATCACGCCCTCGTCCGGAGTCTCAAGGTAATTCATGCAGCGCAGCAGCGTTGATTTGCCCGTGCCGGACGGGCCTATTACCGCCACCACCTCGCCCTTGCTCACGCTAAGGTCAATGCCCTTCAGCACCTCCAGCGTGCCGAAGCTCTTTTTAAGGCCGCTTATCTCTATCATTTTGCCATACCTCCGCCTATCTGCATCCGCTTTTCAAGCCACTTCTGCCCAATGTTTATTATCTTTGAAAGCACGAAGTAAACGATTATGGCGTCCAGATACATTTCAAAGAACTTGAACGACGTATTGCCTATCAGCGACACCTGGCCCATTATTTCGCGCACGCCGAGCGTGAACGCCATGGATGAGTTTTTAAGCAGGGCTATGAAATCGTTAGCCAGCATGGGCACGGCTATTTTAGCCGCCTGCGGCAGTATTATGTGCCACATTACCTGCAGTTTTGTCATGCCCACGGAAAGGCCGGCCTCCGTCTGTCCCTTTGGTATTGCCTCCAACGCGGAGCGCATGCTTTCCGTTGTATACGCGGCGGCGTTCAGCGTAAGGCCGAACACGGCGGCTATAAGGGCGGGCATATCGCGGAAGAACGTGGATATCTGCGCAAGGCCGTAATAGATAAAGAACAGCTGCGTAAGCAGCGGCGTGCCGCGGAAAAGGTCTATATAAGCGTTTATTATTTGGGTAAGCACGGGTATTTTATAATAGCGGATAACCGTTATCACCGCCGCGAAAATGACCGTGAACAGCATTGCCAGCACGGTTATTTCAAGCGTTACCCCAACGTATTGAAGTATGCGCGGGAGCTGCTCAAACGCGAACAGCAAATCTATTTTCATTGTTGCTTGCTCCTTCTAAAACGAACGATACCCCCCTGTTGCAGGGGGTATCGCCTTAGGGTATGGGTTTAATTATCAGAAAGTGGGGTTATAAGCGGTAACGTCCATGCCAAGGTATTCTTCGCACAGCGCCTTCATGGTGCCGTCGTCTATCATTTCCTGGGTAGCCTTAGTGAAGGCTTCGCGGATGAGTGCGGCGCGCTCGTCATCCTTACGCCAGGGGATGGCGCAGGTGCCGTCCTCTATGACGGGGCAGTTGGCGACCTCTATCTCTATGCCGTTTTCCTTGGCCATCTGCATGGCGAAAACGGGGGACTTGTAGATAGCGTCTACGCGGCCAAGGCTAAGATCGAACAGCTCGTTATCATCGCTGTAAGCAACGGGTTCAAAGCCGTACTGCTCGGCAACTTCGCTCAGGCGGATATAGGAATTGCCGCCGCCGGTAACGCCGACCTTCAGGCCCTTGAGATCTTCAAAGGAGTTGTACTTGTCGCCATCGCCTTTGCGGACGATTATGCGGTTCTGGTCGGTTATGTACTCGCGGGAGAAGTCATACTTTTCCTGGCGTTCCGCGCTGGGGAATATGGTGCACATAACGGTATCTATCTTGCCGCTGTCCATCTGGCCGAATATGCCGTCCCAGGGCAGGGCCTGGATTTCTATTTCAAGGCCGGTGCGCTTGGCGATTTCCTTCACCATGGCAACTTCAAAGCCGTCCAGTTCGTCGTTTTCGTTCATGTAGTTGAACGGAGGATAGGAACCATCGGTACCTATTATGACCTTGCCGACCTTGGAGGCCAGGTCGTCGGTATTTTCCGCGGGGGCAGCGGTATCATTGGGAGTGGTTGCCGCATTCTGAGTGCAGGCAACAAGGCTAAGCACCGTTATGATGCTGAGAAACAGGCAAATAAATTTCTTCATTGTAAGTGTTTTCCTTTCTGCTTGGTTTGCCACAAGCCATTCTAATGGAGGCATAAGAATAAAGCAAATCTTCTAAAACGATAATAACCGGTCAATCATACAATTTATCTATCATATCAGACAGGTTCAGTCATTAACTCCCAAAATGCGCCGTTTTGCGAAAGCTGATGCGCCCTGCGTCCGCATGGGGTGCGGATGAAAGTTCCCTAAAAATTTATACGGCGGCGCCATGTTTATAAATAACATTTCGCATTTTGTTTTATTTACCCATCTATTGACTTTGCCGAGGCTGAGGGGCTATTATAATACTGGGTAAATGGCATAAACCATACAATTTTAACCAATTATAAAGGAGATAAATACTTATGCTTAAATGCGCCGAATGCCCGCACCACGGCTGCCAGGTACACGATATTTCAAAGGCGATGACATGCTGCCCCACCAAGAACGGCGAGATACAGCAGCAGGCGAGCGAGCTTTATAAAGACCCTGAAAACTACACGCTGGCGCACAACGCGGCCGTCGTCGAGGCGGAAGGCTACGGCAGGCTTTGCCGCATGGAGGAGATTATGCTCTTCGCCAGGAAGTGCGGCTACAATAAAATAGGCCTGATATTCTGCGTTGGCCTTTCAAATGAGGCGCGCGAGGTGAGCAAGATTTTGACCCACAATGGGTTCGACGTTGTTTCCGCCGTGTGCAAAAACGGCTCCGACCCCAAATCCTCCATCGGCCTGAAGGATGAGGAGACGCTTTCCGGCTGCGCGGACGAGGTCATGTGCAACCCGATAGGCCAGGCGCTGCTTATGAACAGCGAGCATACGGACATGAACATAATACTGGGCCTGTGCGTTGGGCACGACAGCCTTGTTATGAAATACGTTGAAGCGCCCACGACCGTGCTTGCCGTTAAGGACAGGGTCATGGGACACAACCCGCTTGCGGCGATATACGTTGCGGAAAGCTACTATAAAAAGCGCTTCTTCGGTAAGAAGGAGAAGTGAGGGATAGGCTGCAGCGTTATGCAGCGATATTTGATAGAGTTATAATAACCGCCGGTCTGAGCATAGGCCGGCGGTTGTTTTGTATTTGTTGTTGGGAAAGATATAAGAGTTTAGAAGTGCGCCAAAAGGCTCCACGGCCGGGGAGCTGGCACGGCGTTAGCCGTGACTGAGGGGTTGAAACAAACAGAAAGCTTTGAGCAACTTTATACTCTTTTTTGCCAAGGGGCCAGGGGAGATTTCGATTTCTCCCCTTAGGCCCCCTGGCGACCCCCGTAACCCCTTTGAAACGATCGCTCCGCGAAGGGGTACGGCACTGTACGCCGAGTTTGCACTGTTCCAAAAGGCGCCACCGTGAAACGGGGGAGCTGCTGAGCGTAAGCGAAGCTGAGGGGGAACAACTCGCGGCACTTGGCATTTTTAAGCCGTTCCCCTTTCGACTGCTCATTACATTCGCAGCCACTTTCCCCGTAAACGAGGACAGCTTTTTAGTTCGAGCTTACACCACACCAAAAGGCTCCCTCTTAGAGGGAGCTGGAAATTCGCTGTAAGCGAATTTTCTGAGGGAGTTAAGGCTCCCCTTTACGGGGAGCTGGCAATTCGCCGCAAGGCGGATTGTCTGAGGGGTTGACGCAAAATAGCATAGCCACGTTTCAACCCCTCCCCCCATCTTCAACTTTTCTGCATACCCACCTCTCCTGCAAAATATAAATACAAATGAATAGAGCCGCGAAAGGAGCAAGGTGAAATGGAAGCGAATTTTTTAGATATCGGCGGGAGCAAAACGCTTAGGCTGGCCGCGCGGGAAAGCGCGGAGGCCGCGATAGAGGGCGCGCTGCCGCTGCCCGCGGGGATAAGGCTTGGCGATATCGAGCCGCTTTGCGCAGCTGCCCGGGTGGAGGCCGCAGCAGCAACGGCGCACGACGGGCGGATAGACATAGAGGGCAAGCTGAAGGTGAGCGTTATATTCCGCAACGCCGTGCGGGAGATGATACCGAGCGGGGACGGCGCGGACAACGCCGGCGAGGACAACGCCGTTACCGAAAAAGGCGGGGCGTTTACGTCCGGCGCGGCATTCAAATACAGCATTGCGTGCGACGCGGCGCGGGAGGGCATGCGCGCTGAGGTCACGGCATACGTCACTTCCTGTACGCTGAGCGCTGCGGGAGAGCTTATGCTCAGCGCGGTCGCGGGGCTGGACTGCGCCGTGTATGATACATCACCCCTGCCCATGCTCAACGGCATAGAGGGCGCGGAGTGCGAAATGAAGCGCGAATGCATATGCACCTGCACGGAAGCATTGATAGGCCAAAGCGAGACGGACTTCGAGACCGAGACTGCCCTGCCCGCGGGCACGGAGCCGCTTTTTGCAAGCGGTGAATGCAGCGTAAGGAGCGTTACTGCGGGCGCGGACACGGCAATAATAGAAGGGCAGCTTTGCCTTGACCTGCTGCTGTGCAGCCGCGCGGGGCTTACGGCGCACGCCGTGCAGTTCCCCTTCACAATAGAGGCGGAGCTTGACAGCCGCGCCGAGGGCGACGCATACGCTACAGTCACGCTGAAGGATATATACATATCCCCTGCCGACGCATCAAGCGGCATAGCCGCCGTGCGCGCGCGCCTTGCGGTGAGCATATATCAAACGGAACAGAGCGAAACGGCTGTCTGCACCGATGCATTCATACCCTATCATTCCTGCCAAATGCAAACGGAGAGCGCAAGCATTATGCAGCGGATGCGCCGAAAGACCTTCCGCTATACGCTGAGCGAAAATATACCCCTGCCCGAGGGGACAGAGGGCGCGAAGAGTGCGATATGCTGCGCCGCAATGCCATACGTTACCGGAGCGGAGGTCAAGAACGGCGTGCTGAGCATAGAGGGCATAATAACGCTGAACTGCGCGCTGCGCACGGCGGAACCGAACGCGCTTACATTCGCGGCGCAGGTGCCTTTCCTGTGCGAAACGCAATACACCGGCGCGGATGCGGACACGGCGGACGCAAGCGTTAAATGCCTATCCTGCACGCTTATGCTTACGGGCGGCATGCTTACGGCGGAATGCGTGCTGGAGCTTTCCGCGGTGCCGTATACGCTCAACGACATGAACATAGTATCCGCAGCAGGTGAAGCGGAGCCGATTCAGCGGCAGAGGGCGATAATAGTATACTTTGCCTCAGCAAACGAGACGCGCTTTGACGTGGCTAAGCGATACAGCCTGCCGGTAAGCAGCATAGCCGCGGGCGGGGACACGCTTTGCGAAGGCGAAAAGCTGACGTTTTTGTGCTGAGCGGATAAAGCGGCATGATGAGCTATGTTTTCGCCGCGATGATAGCGGCGGCAATAATATGCGGCGCGGCTAACGGCAGCATAGCGGCGGTGCTTGACGCGCTGACGGAGGGCGCAGCCAACGCGGTTACGCTCTCCCTCTCCCTTGCGGGGGCATATATGCTGTGGATGGGGCTTATGGGCATAGCGCGGAGGGCGGGGCTTATAGACGCGCTTTCGCGGGCAATGAAGAAACCGCTTGCCCTGCTTTTCCCCAACGCGGGCGGGGCGATAGCGCCCATAACGCTGAATTTAGCCGCGAACTTCTTCGGCGCGGGCAGCGCGGCTACGCCTTTCGGGCTGGAGGCCATGAAGGAGCTGAACGCGAAGGCGAAATATGCGGGCGTGGCTACGGACGAAATGTGCATGTTCCTTGCACTGAATGCATCGGCGCTGGAGCTGCTGCCGGCGAACGTGCTTGCGCTCAGGACCGCCGCAGGGAGCGAGGATGCGTACATAGTGGTGCTGCCTACATTCATAGCATCGCTGATAAGCTTCGTTTCCGCCGCCGCAATATGCGCGCTGCTCTGCCGCATAATCCCGCAAAGGCCCATAGGAAAGGGCAAGGCATGAGCTATATTCTGCCCCTTATGATACTGGGGCTTATAATATACGCGGTAATAAAGAAGGTGGACGTATACTCCGCGTTCACCGAAGGGGCGGCGGAGGCGCTGCCAATGCTTATAAGGATATTGCCGTACATGGCGGGGATGCTTGCCGCAATACAGGCGCTCAGGGCGTCCGGCGCGCTTGAGTGGGCCCTTGATGCGCTTTCCCCTCTGTTCAATGCCGTGGGCCTTCCGGCGGAGCTTGCGCCGCTTTTCATACTGCGGCCGTTTTCGGGCAGCGCGGCGCTATCGCTCCTTGGCGACGTACTCACAACATACGGTCCCGATACTTTCACGGGCGTTGCGGCAAGCATAATGCTCGGCTCCACGGAGACCATATTCTATACCATCGCGCTGTATTTCGGCACGGTTGGCATACGCCGCACGCGCGCGGCATTGCCCGCGGCGCTTATAAGCTCCGTTATAGGTACGGCGGCGGCTGTCGCCCTTGCGCGAAGACTATTTGCATAATGGGGCAAGTGATGCTATAATACTGGTAAATTGGGCGAATGTGTTTTTGCCCAAAAGATAGGGCTTTGCGGGCAAAATTGCCAAACGCTCAGCCGGGAGGGGTTTTTATGAAAATAGACGTTATTCCCGTATACGGAAAGGTTTTAAGCAACCATATATCGTCCTGCACGGTAATAGTTGTGGACGTTTTGCGTTCCACAAGCTGCATAATAACCGCCGTAGGCAACGGGGCGACCAAGGTAGTTCCCGCGATAGACCCCGGCGAGGCGGCAATGCTGGCAAGCAGGCTCGGCGCGCAGGACGTTGTGCTGGCGGGCGAGCGGGAAGCGGTGAAGCTGCCGGATTTCGACCTTGGCAACAGCCCGTATGAATTCACCAAGGAAGCCGTGTGCGACCGCAGCGTTATAATAAGCACCACCAACGGCACCGCCGCGATACACGGCATGTCCGCCGCGAAAGAGGTGCTGATAGGCGGCATGATAAACCGCACGGCAGTCGCCAAAAAGGCCGTTGAACTTGGCAACGACATAATAATCGTCTGCGCCGGCACATACGGGCAGATATCCGCGGACGATCTCTTAGCCGCAGGCTCCATCGCGGAGGCGATACACCGCATGGCGCGCGAACCCATGGAGGCGACGGACATAACTATGGTCTGCTGCATGCTGTACGCGGACTGGAAGCAGGGCCGCGCTGACCTTTCCGTTACGAAGCACTGCGCGCGGCTGATGTCGCTCGGCTTCGAGGAGGACATAAAGTATTGCTTCAGCGAGGACATAACCGAAGTTGTGCCGGTGTATGAAAACGGCGTGATAAGGTGAATGGATATATAAATATGGAAATTAAAAGCAGGGCGCGCCCCTGCTTTTTTAGTTTCTTTCGAATTTTGGTTAGTATTTAAATGTTACCCAAAAGGCTCCCCGGCCGGGGAGCCGGCAATACGCCGCAAGGCGGATTGACTGAGGGGTTGAAGCCGTCCCCGTTTACGGGGAAGGTGTCGCGG
>CAVDFM010000061.1:0-9528 GCA_963608365.1 bacterium
GAGGTGGATTTTGCGAAGCAAAAGACGGAGGGAGTCAGCCTGCCCTGAAAGGGGAGGTGGGTTTTGCGAAGCAAAAGCCGGAGGGGTTATAAAGCAGCTTGCAGCTTTTTGTTTGTTACAACCCCTCAGTCACGGCTAACGCCGTGCCAGCTCCCCGTTCGGGGAGCCTTTCGAAGAACGGATTTCACTGCGCACGTCAGTGCGCTCAGGGACGATAAAATCTTGCGTCCCTGCCATCGTCTCTGAAAAAACCTAGGCAAATAGCGGCTTAGGGACGATAGGGACGCAAGGGACGATAGTGCGTAAAAGCCGTTAGAGTGCTTTAACGCTTGCCGCTCTTTCGTATTGCGCGGTGAATATCACCTCCAGCGCAATGCCCGCTATTATCACAAGGAAGCCTATAAGGCCAACAGCGTCCGGCAGCTCGTGCATGAATATCGCCACCCAAACGGGACTTAAAACCATCTCCATGGGGCTTATCATGCTGGCGCGGGCAGCGGTGGTGTACCTCAGGCCAATGTTATAGAACACGTAGCCGCCGCCGAACTGCACTATGCCAAGGGCTAAAAGCGTTACCCAGCCCACCGTATCCATTGTGAAAAGCTGCGCAACGGAGTCGCGGCAGAACAGCGGCAGTATGACCGCCGCCATGAAAAGATTGTTTATGGCGGTTATTCCAACGGGATTATCCCCGCCAAGGTCCTTGCCAAGCTGCGTAACCACGGCGAATGAAATGCCGGTCGTGAGGGCGATAAGGTTGCCTATAAGCGTTACGCCCTCCGCCTTTGAAAACATGGATATAACAACACCCGCCGTAAGCACCGCAAGCGGTATCACCCGCCGCTTTATGAACGGATAACCCTTTATGCGGGAATAGATATACAGCCATATGGGCGAGGTGAACTGCATACCCACGGCTATTGCCGCGCTGGTGAGCTTTATTGCCGTAACAACGCCAACGCTGTTCAGCGTGAATGCAACCGCCATAAGCAGCATTTTAGGGCTGAATTTAAGCTTCTTGGGCCGTATGAACGGCGCAAGCACAATGCCCGCTATCAGCGCGCGCATAGCGCCTATGAGCATGCTTGGCAGCTCAATATTCTTCACCAGTATTGAATTGGTGCTCCACAGCACCGCCGCTATGAACACCAGCAGCATTCCGAGCGTATTCTTGTTCTTCATATCAAATGTTCTCCCCGACAAGCTTTTTAAGCTTTCTCAGCGTGCCGTCCTCGCACGCGGCGCAAATCCTCGTGCCGGTTTCGGTATGCTCCTCGCTCAGTATCCGCGCCTCGCTGTGCAGCAGCGCAACGGCCTCGTATTTGTCATAAGGAATGGTCAGCTCTATCGTGCTGTGCGATGTACTGAGCAACTTTTCCACCCGCTCAAGCAGGCTCTCCATCCCCTCCCCCGTTACGGCGGAAACGAATGCGTCGTCCTCCGTGCCGCGCGGGCGGTTGTCAATGCGGTCTATCTTGTTGTATACGTTTATGCGCGGCGTGTCCCCCGCACCAAGGCTTGCTATAACGTCCTCCACAACGCGCATCTGCGCATCGTAATGGTCGCTTGATATGTCCACAACGTGCAGTATAAGGTCCGCGTTTGAAACCTCCTCAAGCGTGGATTTGAACGCCTCTATCAAGTCATGCGGCAGCTTGTTTATGAAGCCAACCGTGTCTGAAAGCAATATGTCAAGCCCGTTCGGCAGTGTTATCTGCCTAACAACCGGGTCAAGCGTTGCAAAAAGCTTATCCTCCGCCAGCACTCCCGCGTTTGATACGGCGTTTAGGAACGTGCTCTTGCCCGCATTTGTGTATCCAACCAGCGCCACCAGCGGCGTTGCGTTCTTCTCCCGCCGTTCCCGCCTGAGAGAGCGCTGCTTTTCAACCTCCTTCAGCTCCTCCCCCAGCTCGAATATGCGCCTGCGTATGCGCCGCCTGTCTATTTCCAGCTTCTTTTCGCCCGGGCCGCGCGTGCCTATGCCGCCGCCCAGCCTGCTCAGCGCCGTGCCCTGCCCCGTAAGGCGGGTAAGGTTATATTTCATCTGCGCCAGTTCAACCTGCAATGCGCCTTCGCGGCTTACTGCCCGCTGGGCAAATATGTCCAGTATAAGCGCCGTGCGGTCTATCACCTTAACGCCCAGCCGCGTTTCAAGGTTCCTCAGCTGGCTGCCCGTCAGCTCGTCGTCGAATATGACCAGCTCCGCTTCCGTTTCGCTGCATAATAGGCTCAGCTCGTCCACCTTGCCGCTGCCTATATACGTTGCGTTGTCCGGCGTGCGCCGCTTCTGTATGCTGCGGGCGACCACGTTCGCCCCCGCCGTCTTTGCAAGCTCCGCCAGCTCCTCTATAGTGTCGTACCCTTCGTCGTTTTCAAGGCCCACCAGCACCGTTTTTTCAGGGACATCGTCCTTGGTGTCCTTGGTGCTGCTTTTCAGCCTGTCGTCGGATACATATATCTCCTCCACAAGCTGCCTCTGCGGCAGTTTATATGGCCTCAGCGGGCCATATACGAGTACCTCCCGCTCCTCGCCAACGGCTTCGCCAATGTAGCCCGCGTAAAGCGAGGTAGCCGTGCCGTCCTCCTTAACGCCTACCGCCGCCATGCAGTCCAGCCGCATGCTCCTAAGCGTCCCTATGTCCACTCCGCTCAGCCTGCCGTCCCCGCCCGGGTGAGTGTGCAGGCACCTTACGCCGCAAAGCCTGTCCTCGTTGCGTACAAGGCGCATGGAGGGCATGCTCACCTTAGACCCGTCCCCTACGGACACGTCCTCTATGCTGCCGCTGCGGCTTATATAAACGCTTATTTCGCGCCGTATCGCGCCCGTCAGCGCGCAAAGCTCGGCTATCAGCTCGTGCGAGGCAAACTCGTATTGCCCCTGCGTCATATCATAAATGGCGGCTATGCGCTCCAATACCGCGTCGCGTATTCCTTCGGTATTGCCGTTCACCTTTTTCTGCATAGGCGTCAACTCTCCTTTCAAAAATACAGTTGGGATTATACCATATAAACAAGCATAAAAAAAGCCAGCCCTTGCTCATTTGAGAAGGACCGGCTGTTGGTTACGATGCTATGAATCAGTTAGCGGCGGCTTCCTCGACCGCGTAAACGCTGACCTGCTTGCGGCCAAGATGCTTGGTCTCGAAGCGGACAACGCCATCAACCTTGGCAAAAAGGGTATCGTCCTTGCCTATGCCAACGTTGTTGCCGGGATGGAAGTGGGTGCCCCTCTGCCTGACCAGAATGTTACCGGCCAGAACGAACTGCCCGTCAGCCCTCTTGGGCCCAAGACGCTTGGATTCGCTGTCGCGTCCGTTACGGGTACTGCCAACGCCCTTCTTATGAGCAAAAAGCTGCAGATTGATCATCATCGTGTTACACCTCCCTATCAGTCAATTTGATGTAATCACCGTTTGTTTCGGCAAGCGAGGCTATGCTCGCCGCCATCGTGTTAAGTATCAGCTCCGCGTCGTGCTGCCGAGCGGCCGATATTTTCTTCGGTAGCATACAATACATATACCCGTCTGAAATATCAAGCGCTATCTCAAGGCCAATGACCTCTTTCAGCCCTATTACCGCCCCCTGCGTAAGCGCGCTTATCGCCGCGCACACAATGTCGCTGCCTTCTTCGGCGTAACCCGTGTGCCCCTCGGCTTCAAAGCCAATCGCATGGGACCGGCTGCGGAACAGAGTAATTCTTGTCATGTCTTTTGTTAACCTATGGTGTTGATCTTAACCTTGGTATACGGCTGACGATGACCCTGCTTCTTGCGGATGTTCTTCTTGGCCTTGTACTTGAACACCACAACCTTATCGCCCTTGGTCTGTTCCATGACTTCCGCCTTGGCGCAAACGCCTTCAACCACGGGCTTGCCTATGGTCACGTTCTCGCCGTCGCAAAGCATCAGAACCTCGAAGCAAACCTCAGCACCGGCTTCCAGATCGAGCTTTTCGACCAGAATCTCATCGCCCGCTTCAACCTTGTACTGCTTGCCTCCGGTACGGATAATAGCGTACATTTGCTGCACCTCCTATTCCCCAATCTCGCCCGCGACACGGCGGCGCTGTTCACGCGCTTCAAAAAAGCCGTCGCAGAGCGGCTCACCTGCGTATTTTAGCATAGGGCCGCGCCCGTGTCAACAACAGTTTCGCCCTTTTTGCCTATCTTTTTGGCATTCTGCTTCTTTCCTATTGCGTTTTGCCGCGCATAATGGAAAATATACTGCTGCACAATGCCGCTTTCGCTGCCCAGAGCGCGTATCGCCCGCTCCGTTTCCTGCCGCCGCGCCTTTTCCCCGCCGAAATAAATCTCGCTCAGCGCGCGGCCTATCCATACGTCAACGGGGAATGCGTCCGTATGCCCAAGGCCGAACAGCAGCACGCAGTCCGCAACCTTCGGTCCAACGCCGTAAAACGTGAGCAGCTCCTTCCGCGCCGCGTCGAGCGGCATATCGCGCAGCCTTTCAAGCTCATATCCTTCCGCAATGCGCCTTGCACTCTTTATGATATACGGCGCGCGGTACCCTGCGCCAATCGCCAAAAGCTCGCTTTCCTCCCGCGCGGCAATGGCATCGGGCTTCGGGAAAAGGAAATACTCCTTTCCGTCAAGCTCCGCCTTTTCCCCGCAGAGCGCGCACAGCCGCTCCACTATTCCCGCAATGCGGCCTATGTTGTTGTTTGCCGAGATTATGAATGTTATAAGCGCCTCGAACGCATCCTGATTGAATACCCTTATGCCTGTTGCGCAGGGTATGCACATTTTAAGCTGCTCATCATGGCTCAGCCGTTCCTCTATGGCGGCGTAGTCGCGTTCCAAATCAAAATAATGTATCCAGTCCGCTGCTTCCCCTTCCGTGCAGGGATATATGCTCAGCGTGTCCCCCGCCTGCCTTGCGTGGACGACCCTGCCCAATGCGGGCGCTGTAAAGCCGCCGTTATCCTCATGCCAGCGGAAGCTTTGCCCGCATGCGCAGCTCCGCGCAAGGTCCAGCCTGTCTATCCCGTCCACATACAGCGTGTTGTTTACGACCGTGCTGTGCTTATACATGCTTATTCACCTCCGCCGAACATGCCGCCCGTAACATCGGGCGTGGAAGTAGGCGCAGCCGTTGCCGTTGCGGCGGGAGTATCCGTAGGCTCCGCAGTCGGCACGGGCGTGGGGTATACCCATCCCGAAGTTTCCGTCGGCACGGGCGTTGGCGTGGTGCGGTTAGGCCGCTTGGTGGGTTTTGCCGTCGCCGTGGGCTTGACCGTTGCCGTAGGTTTTGCTGTTCGTGTTGGCGTAGGCTTTGCCGTTGCCGTAGGCGTGGGTTCCGCGGCAGGTGTTGCCGTCTGCGTTGGCTGCACCGTGGGCGTTATCGTTGGCATAGGCTCTGCGGTCGGTTCCGCCGTGGGTTCAGCCGTCGGCTGTTCGGGCTCCGCCGTATCGCTCATCTCGGGCGTTGGCGTGGGCTCGGCCGTGTTTGCGCCGCCGTTAGCCTTGCTCAGCATTATTATCAGCGCTATGTTCAGCGCCGCGCTGAGTATAAGCAGCGCCGCCAGTATGCCTATCGTGCGCTTGAACGCGCGCCTTGTTCTCATCATTGTCATCGCGTCACTTCCCTTTTATTCCGCGTCTGCCTTGGCAATAAGCGCGGCAATGTATTGTCCCTCTGCGCTGTCCGCCGCGTACTCATCCGCAAGCTTTACGGCAACCGAATATACGCTCAGCTTAACTTCGTCCCCGCAATGCGTAATTTCGCCATTGGCGTTTTCCGCTATGATATACGGCACGAAGCTGTGCTCCGCCTTCAGCGCGGCTATGTTATCGATATTCGCCGCAAACAGCGCCATTCCGTCCGCCACGGCGGATACTTTATCGTACTTAGTTCCGTTTTCTGTATAATACGCCCTCTGCTTTTCGCCGTCCACAATAACGCCGTATTCCTTTATAGTATATCCGGCAATGGTGCCGCCGTCGTGCGCGGCAATGTCTATGCCAAAGCGCACCCGTATGCCGTGATCGCCGTTCAGCTTTATTGCCGCGCCGTAATAGCTCAGCGAATCTTCAAGCCCAGTAGGCTCGTCAAACTGCTCTCCGCTGCCCCGGAATATCAGCGTGGAGTACCGCGCGGTTATGTAGCCAACGCCATCCGGCGTATTTATCTTGTGCCAGCCGGGTTCCGCGTTAGCCTCAATAAGCGTATAATTCACGCCCTTCTCAGCCGTGTATACCTTTGCCGACGTGCTGTCCGCCTCTTTGCGCACATTTGTGCTGCTGGTCACGTTCGCCGGTGTCACCTGCACAGCCGTTCTTTCAAGCGTGCTTGCCGCAATGTAGCCCGATATGCTGCCGCAGCTCACATGCGCCCATTTGCCGCTTATTTCGTTCACGAATACCGTGTTGCCCGCCTTTATGGTGGTTATCGCGTCCGCAGAGGCATTCTTCTTTGCGAATACACGCGCATCGCTGCCCAGCACCCGCGCATCGTATTTGACTGAAGGCTTCGCCTGAATCGCGGGGCGTGATATGTCCTCAGCGAGGGGAGCAATGGTGCTGTTGGGATAATGGAAAGCGAGTATATCGCTTACGCTCTGTTTTTTAGATGCGCGGTAGTTCGCGCCGTACTGGCTCAGCCCCACGCCGCCGCCATAGCGCGCATGGCGTATGGTATAGCTTGTTACGGTATTGCCAGTATAATTCTTAATAAGCCAATAGCGCGAGCATGAACCCTGCGAAAAGAAGCCCAGCGGCCTGCCGTTGTTCGGCTTTATGAAGAAATCGTTTTCTGTAAGATTGACCGTATACCGGCTTATGTAGCCCGCTCCCGTTGCGTTTATGCCGGTGAAGGTTATATCCACCGAGCAGAAATGATTGCATACCTGCCCCACAGCGGTGGAGCGGTGGTGATGGCGGCAGGCTGCGTTATCGCACCGCGTTTCCATGCTTATGCCGCTCACGGTTGCCGCCGTTACCGAATATCCCGCCGAGTTTAGCGCGGGTATGAGCGCGTTTGTTATGAGCGACTGCACCTCCGTTTCGCTGCCCGAAGGCGATGCGGGGATCGTCACCGTTTCAACGTATTTGCTGGTTGATGCAAGGTCGTATGTATCCTCCCTTACGCTTTCCTCCCCGCAGAACTCCGTTCCTGTCCACTGGTTATTGGTAACTTCCGTTTCTCCGCCGTTAGTGCCGCCGAAGTGCACGCGAAGATACGCGCCGTTATAGTAAAGCGTTTGCCCCGCCGTGGCCTGCACAGCCGCGCGGCAAACATCCGTAATACCGAAATATGCCTGGCTTGCGCTCGTATCCCGCATATCAAAAACGCGCTTGGTGCTGCGGGATTGTATCGCAAACGCACGGGAAACTATCGCCTGCGCCTGCTGCGCCGCGGCCCTGTACCCTGCGCCTACCTCCGCCGCAACAACGCCCTCAAGATAGTCCTCAATATAAACCTCGTTCACAACATACAGCCCGTCCCAGTAGCTATCGTAATTGCCGGACTTGGCGAAATAATATACCTCCATGTCCCCGCGGTATGTTCTGTCCGATACGCTGCTGCCCATGGATACGCTGCTCACCTTTACGCAGTTGTTCGCACCATCCCCCGCGAACTCCTTAAAGCTTACCGACGCGCCGCTGTAAAGCAGCGTCCCGAGTTCGGTATAAAGGCTGACTGCCGAGTTTTCCTTCTTAACAATATACGCCGCCTCGTCCTGCGCAATAAAGAGCGCATTGCCCGCCGCGTCATACACGGCATAGTTGCCGTATGTCCTTATCGTGGACGCGGTATGGTCCTTCTGGCTAAGCAGCACGCGCGCCTTGCGCACGTCCCGCGCATCGTTGGCGTAGGATGATATCTCGCTCTGCTCTTCCAAATAGAGATGCCTCAACTCCTCAGGCACTTCGGATTCATAGTCCTCGTCCCCCTCGCCGTATATCTTTTCAGGCTCGGTATAGCCTTCGTCCGCCGTAAATGCGCCCTCGCCGCCCGTGCTTTCAGCCGTTTCCGTCCAGCCCTCCGCCATGCTTGTGCCGAACGTGAGCAGCATTGCCGCCGCCAGCGCTAATGCGAGTGTTTTCTTCATGGCTGCTTCTCCTTTACTCCGCGTGCATGCTGCGCGCCAGTTCGTATATCAGTATTCCCGCCGCAACCGCCGCGTTGAGCGATTCCGCCGCGCCGTACATGGGCAGTCTGTACTTGTGGCACATATCCGCCACCTTATCGCTCACGCCGTTGCCCTCGTTGCCTATAACAAGGCACATTCTTCCCGTTGCCTCTGGCAGCGTGCCTTCGCCCTTCAGGTGGCCGCACACAAGCGTATAATCCTGCCGCTTAAGCTTTTCTATCTCCGTTGGCAGATCGCCCTGCCATACGGGCATATGGTATATAGACCCCATCGCCGCACGCAGCGGCTTTGGCGCATAAGGATCGGCGCAGCCGCTGCCAAGCAGCAGCCCAACCGCGCCCATTGCATCCGCCGTTCTGAGTATGGTGCCAAGGTTGCCCGGGTCCTGCACCGCGTCAAGCGCAACAATAAGCCCTTCGGGATATAATTCCGGCACGGGCACGCTCGGCGTTTTTACCGTTGCGCAGACCCATTGCGGCGTTTCCGTAAGGGTAAGCGTTTCCATAACGCTGCGCTTTAATGTATATACCCTTGCGCCCGTACCTTCAAGCGCGTCCGCCATATGCTCGTGCCCTTCTTCAATAAAGGCTTCGCATATTTCTGCGCCCGATATCACGGCCTCTCGCACAAGCCTTTCACCTTCTATAAAATGCAGGCCCTGCTCCAGCCTGCCCTTCCTTGCGGCAAGCTGACGCGCACGTTTCACGGTTTCGTTGCGTGTACTTTCAATAAGCGGCATGGCAATTCTCCTTATCAGCCGTTAGTTCTTATTATTATAGCATAAGGCGGGCCATTTTCAAAATCGCCAATATTATTAAATAAGTGTTAATTATGTGTTGCCAAGTTTTAGATATGGTGGTACAATGGCGTTGGTTCGCTGAGTTAAACAACCCGGCGGATACATTATGAAAGGAGTCGCGAGGTTAATATGTACAACACCGTATTCTTTGTTGAGTTCGTTCCCGCATTAAAGGGGAAAGTTATGTCCTCGCGGCCGTATAGCTGTATTCAGCCCTAATTGGGGCCTAATCAGCGCCATGTGATATCACGGCCGTGGACAAATGCAGTCTGCGGCCTTTTTGTTGCCGCGGGCAAGTTCAAATTCAGGATTGGAGGGATAACACTTTGGAGGCATCAACAACACAAAAGGACCATAAGCTCAATTTCGCGCTGCTAAAACGCCTCACGCGCGGGAGCATAGGGTATTTGGCGCTGGGCGCGCTTTGCCTTATATTGGCAATAATAGCCTCATACATAGTGCCTATCGTGACCAGTTTTACGATTGACTATGTACTCGGTGACAAGCCGAGCAACCTGCCCGCGTTCATAATGAACATTATCAATTCGTGGGGCGGGCGGGACTTTTTGCGCAGCCATCTTTACATCTGCGCATTGGCCCTTATATTCTTCACTATACTC
>CAVDFM010000061.1:9538-11328 GCA_963608365.1 bacterium
CTATACTCAACGGCGTTGCAACGTATTTCCGCCGCAGCTGCATAGCCAACGCATCGGAAACCGTGGCCATGACCACGCGCAACGCCCTTTACGAACACCTTCAGGCCGTGCCGTATGATTACCATAAGCATGTTTCAACGGGCGATCTGGTTCAGCGCTGCACGTCGGACGTTTCAATCGTGCGCCGCTTCATAGCCATGCAGCTTCTTGAAATGCTGAGGACCATAGTTATGGTTATAATCGCGGCAAGCATAATGTTTTCCATCAATGTTAAGATGAGCATTATATCAATGGCGCTGCTGCCCGTGCTTTGCGGCACAAGCTTCGTTTACTTCAAGGGAGTTAAAAAGCAGTTCACATTGAGCGACGAAGCGGAAGGCGTGCTTTCGGCCACATTGCAGGAAAACCTGACCGGTGTTCGCGTGGTGCGCGCATTCGGCCAGCAAAAGGACGAAATAGAGAAGTTCGACCGCTGCAGCCGCGACTTCAGGGACAAAACATTCCATCTTTCCAAGATGCTTGCCGTATACTGGGGCGGCAGCGACGCCATGGGCTATCTTCAGATAGCCATCTCCCTTATGGCGGGCATAATAATGACCGTTAAGGGCGAAATAACCCTTGGCAACATGCTTATATTCACCACCTATACAGGCATGCTCACCTGGCCCGTGAGGCAGCTTGGCAGGATACTGGCGGACCTTGGCAAGGCAAGCGTATCATTGGGCAGGATAGACGAAATACTTTCCGCCCCCGTTGAGGAAGAGCCCGGCGCTGCGCTCAAGCCCGAAATCCACGGCAACGTTGAATTCAAGCATGTGTGCTTCGGCTACGATAAGTTTGACGACGTATTGAGCGACATTTCCTTCACCGCAAAGCCCGGCGAGACCATAGCCATACTCGGCTCCACCGGCAGCGGCAAAACCAGCCTTGTGCAGCTTTTGCAGCGGCTTTACACCTGCACCGCGGGCGAAATAGACATAGACGGCGTGAACATAAACGATATTGAGCACGGCCATTTGAGGAAGAACATAGGCATAGTGCTGCAGGAGCCGTTCCTCTATTCCCGCACCATAATGGAAAACATACGCATGATAGACCCGCGCGTGAGCGAGGAGCAGGTGCATGAAGCAGCACGCATAGCCTGCGTGCACGACGTTATAGAGGGCTTTGAAAACGGATACGACACAGTTGTTGGCGAACGCGGCGTTACCCTTTCCGGCGGGCAGAAGCAGCGCGTGGCAATAGCCCGAATGCTTATGCAGAACGCGCCCATATTGATATTTGACGATTCAATGAGCGCAGTCGATACGGAAACGGACGCATCCATACGCGCCGCGCTGAAGCACCGCAGCGAAAGCACCACCACCTTCATAATATCCCACCGCATAACCACCCTTTGCGAGGCGGACAAGATACTGGTGCTGGAGCACGGCAAGCTGGTCGAGCAGGGCACGCACGAAGAGCTTATAGCCAAGCCCGGCCTTTACCAGCGCATAGCGCGCATACAGAACGCGCTTGAAGAAGAATTGAAGCAGGAAGGAGGCGGCAGCAATGAGTAATACCGCAATACAGGAGCAGGATTACGATAAAAAGGTCGATTTTTCGATATGGAAGCGCCTTTTTGCCTATGTTTTCCGCTATAAGAAAACGGCGATAGCGCTTATGCTCTGCAACGTGGGCATAGCGGTGATAGACATTCTTTATCCGCTCATGAGCCAATACGCCATAGATAACTTTGTTGAAAAGGGCACCACCGCGGGCATAGGCTGGTTCATAGCGCTGTACATAGC
>CAVDFM010000062.1:0-6275 GCA_963608365.1 bacterium
AAGGGCACCGGCGTTATGGAAGCGGCGGAGGCTGCGGTAAAGGCCGCCAAGTCCACCAAGACCGTGCCGATGCACACCTTCTCCGGCCCCGTGGAGCATGCCATTGCGCATATTGAAGAAGCGGCTGTACACAACATGCCCGCCGAACAGCAGCGCTGGTACGCCATAAAGATTTTCGAGCGTGACGACAAGGTGCTTGAAAAGCTGAATATCCCCGCCGATACCATGAACCATATCGAGCAGGATATAGCGGCGGCTGAAAAAGAGCTGGATGACGACGCCGAATCCATAATCACCAACGAGCGTTACGTCTACATTGCGGAAATAATAAAGAGCTGCTACAAGAAAAAGAATGCCGGCAGCCTTTCCACTTCCGATAAGATAGACAAGATAGTGACCAACCGCTGGCTGGGCCTGCCTATATTCGCGCTGGTAATGTTCCTTGTTTATTATATCTCCATGGTCACCGTTGGTGCTGCGGCTACCGACTGGGCAAACGACGGCCTGTTTGGCGATGGCTTCCATCTGTTCGGCATCGGCAGCGCTCAGTATGAAGAAGTGAGCGAAGAATACGGCAATGCCATGAACGCCATCAACGCCTTCGTTGAGATAGATACCGAGGCTGAGGACTTCGATGAAGCCGCTGCCCTTGAAGAGATAAAGAACTTCGTTCCCGAATCCACCATCGGCACCGTTGAGGTAGAGGATGAGGAGACCCTGGCCGTTGACGAGTTGACCGCTTACTACGATAAGATCCCCGACGGCGAGGAAGAATACGACAACGTTGTTCCCATGACCTATGTTGACGCGGCTGCTTACATTGAAGAAAACGGCTTTGAAGAGCCCGATCCCGCCAACTACGGCGTGTGGGTACCCGGCGTACCTGTGCTGGTAGGCAACGCGCTTGAAAGCGCAAACGCCGCCGAGTGGCTGCAGGGCCTGATACTTGACGGTATCGTCGCCGGTGTCGGCGCGGTGCTTGGCTTCGTGCCCCAGATGCTTGTGCTGTTCCTGCTGCTCGCCTTCCTTGAGGCCTGCGGTTACATGGCCCGTATCGCATTCGTACTGGATAGGGTGTTCCGCAAGTTCGGCCTTTCCGGTAAGTCCTTCATTCCTATGCTCATCGGCGTTGGCTGCGGCGTTCCCGGCGTAATGGCCAGCAGGACCATAGAGAACGAGCGCGACAGGCGCATGACCATAATGACCACCACCTTTATCCCCTGCGGTGCTAAGGTGCCCTTTATCGCCATGATAGCCGGCGCAATGTTCGGCGGTTCCGCCCTGGTATCCACCAGCGCTTACTTCATCGGCATGGCCGCGATAATCGTATCCGGCATAATGCTCAAAAAGACCAAGATGTTCGCAGGCGAACCCGCTCCCTTCGTTATGGAACTGCCCGCTTACCATTGGCCCACCCTTTCCAACGTGCTCAGGAGCATGTGGGAGCGCGGCTGGAGCTTCATAAAGAAGGCCGGCACGATAATACTGCTCTCCACCATACTGGTTTGGTTCACCACTTACTTCGGAGTAGTGGACGGCACGTTCAGGATGCTTGCTGAGGACGAGATAGACTACTCCATACTGGCTGCCATCGGCAACACCATCGCCTGGATATTCACCCCGCTCGGATGGGGCAACTGGCAGGCTACCGTCGCTTCCATCACCGGCCTTGTTGCTAAGGAGAACATCGTCGGCACCATGGGTATACTGTACGGCGGCGGCGACGGCACCACCTATCAGAACATAGCGGCTGCCTTCACCGGCATCAGCGCCTACTCCTTCCTGGTATTCAACCTGCTCTGCGCGCCTTGCTTCGCCGCCATCGGCGCCATCAAGCGCGAGATGAACAGCGCCAAGTGGACCTGGTTCGCCATCGGTTATCAGTGCGGTTTCGCCTATGTCATCGCCCTTATGATAAACCAGTTTGGCAATGCCATAACCGGCAACACCAATGTTATCGGCCTTGTATTCGCTCTTGCGCTGCTGGCCGGCATGATCTACATGCTTGTGAAGCCCTATAAGGAAGCTACCAAGCTGACCACCAACGTAAAGGTCTGATAGGCCTAAACGATATAAACCACCACGATCATTATTCTAAAAGAAGGAGGAATCCTCATGATGAGCTGGTTTGCAGAAAACCTTGGAACTATAATCATTACGCTTGTGCTTGCGGGTGTGGTCGCACTGATATGCGCCTACCTGATAGGCCAAAGGAAGAAGGGGAAATCCTCCTGCGGCTGTAATTGCGCAAATTGCGCCATGCACGGCAAGTGCCATTCCCGGCAGTAAAAACAAAATGCGGGGGAGATGCGATTCGCGGCGTCTCCCTCGCGCTCTATAAACCAAAACAGGCTGAAGGAGGACATAGAGCCACATGGAAAAATGCATAAACGAACAGGCAAAGCAGCTTACGCCCTCCGCAATCAAATATCTTATGGCAACGGCTCAGCTGTGCAGCGCGGGGGAAGGCGCCCGCTGCGTGGATGTGGCGGCGCGGCTGAACGTATCAAAGCCCAGCGCCCACGCAATGATACAGAATCTTTGCTCGCTTGGCCTTGCCACAAAAAAGCGCTATGGCATAGTGCGCCTTACGCCGGAAGGCGAAGCGCAGGCCAAACTGTGCGAAGCGTGCTACGCCCCGCTGTACGAGCGGATGCATGCGGCGCTGGCGCTTGACGAGGAGCTTTGCCGCAGCGTTGCGCTGAACGTGCTTTCGCAGTCCTATGAAAGAATAGACGAGCTTGCCGAAAGCCTTAACACGGAAAATACTGCATACCCAATGAAGGAGATGTATTCATTATGATAAAGACCACGCTTAAAATAGGCGGAATGATGTGCGGCATGTGCGAAGCGCATGTGAACGACGCCATCCGCGCCCGCTTCAACGTGAAGAAGGTAACTTCGTCCCATACAAAGGGCGAATGCATAATACTGTCCGAAGAAGCATTGGACGAAACCGCCCTGCGCGCGGCAATAGCCGGCACGGGATACGAACTGAAGTCACTTAATTCCGAAGAATATAAGAAAAAAGGTTTCCTCGGCCTGTTCGGAGGCTAAGGAGAACAATAGGCGTCCGTACTCAGATCCTCCTGAACAAACTGAATGGACACAATAGATTTGGCGGCTTTTTGCTGAAATGCCATCGGGGCAGATGGTGCTTTGGCGGAGAGCCGCTCTTTTTATGCGCGGCTGCATATGCTATAATAAATCCAAAGCATGAATTATGATGGGAGGGCGAGCCATGGCATACCGCGCCGCCATATGCGACGACTGCGCAGCGGATGCGCAATTTGTGAACGAAATACTGAAGGCGTGGGCCGATGAGCGCGGGGCGGAAGTGAACGCGGAAATATATCCGTCCGCCGAAAGCTTTTTGTTTGCGTATGACGAAAACAAGGCTTACGACATGCTGCTGCTGGATATAGAGATGAGCGGCATGGACGGAGTGAGTATGGCGCGGCGTGTGCGCGCGGGGAATAAAACCGTGCAGATAATATTCATAACAGGATACAGCGACTATATTGCCGAAGGGTACGACGTTGCGGCGCTGCATTACCTTATGAAGCCCGTGAACAGGGAAAAGCTGTTCGGCGTGCTTGACCGCGCGGCGGAGCGGCTGAAAATAAGCCAACGCTGCCTGAATCTGGACATGGGCGGGGAGATGGTGCGCATCCCGCTTTATGAAATACGCTATATCGACGTAAGGCAGAATTACGTTACCGTGCATGCGGAGCGCGATTATACCGTTAAGCGCACGCTGAACGAATTTGAAAAGGAGCTCGACAGCGGCTTTGCCCGCGTTGGGCGCAGCATGATAGTCAATCTTAACCGCATACGCCGCGTTACCAAGGCGGAAGTGATGCTTAACGACGGCACGGCGCTGCCGCTGCCCCGCGGCGCATATGAGCCGCTGAACCGCGCAATAATCCAAAACACATGAGGTGAACGGCATGAAGTTCATATCAAGGCAAATAGATAAGCGCATAGCCGCATATCAGCGGGAGCTGATAGACACGCATTATAAAGAGGTGGACAATATGTATCGCCAAATGCGCGGCTGGCGGCATGATTACCGCAATCATATACAAATGCTGAAGGCGCTTGCGGCAAAGGGCGACATGAACGGCATAAACGATTATCTGAATATGCTGGACACAGATCTGAACACAGTTAATCTGGCCATAAAAACGGGCAACCCGATGGCGGACGCGATAATAAACAGCAAGGTATCCCTTGCCAAGGCCAAGGGCATAACCGTGGAAATAGATGCGCATATTCCGGTCAAGCTTAAAATGAGCGAGCTTGATCTTTGCTGCATAATAGGAAATCTGTTTGACAACGCGATAGAGGCAAGCCTTCCGCTTGACGAAAAGGACAGGCTTATCCGCGTATATATGGACATGAAGAATACTCAGCTTTATATATCATTCACCAATTTTACCGCCGTAGGCAAGCAGCAAAAGATTGGCGCGCGCTTCGCCACCACAAAGGGCGAAGGCCACGGCTTTGGCCTTGTAAGGATGGACAGCATTGTTGAGCGCCTTGGCGGCTACCTCAGCCGAAACAGCGAGGACGGCGCCTTTACCACCGAAATACTCATACCGCAGGAGTGAAAAATGCAATTCGTCACCCAATTTTAACGATTCGTCCCCCAAATGCGCCGCACATGGCGCATTTATGCTATCATACAGCCAAGATGAAAACGGAAGGGGTGCTGCATCCGCAATGGAAGCGACAGATAAAAAGAAAACCAAATCCAAATACAACATGTGGCAGAACACATGGTATATGGTGCAGACGGCATGGGAAACGCACAAGCCGGTTATATTCATGTGCATTGCGCTTGCTGTGGTAAGCGCGGCGTGTACCGTGGCGGAGCTGCTCATTACGCCCGCAATACTCGGCAAGGTGGAATCCGCCGCTGCCGCGGGCGAGCTTATTGCCACGATAGCGGCGTATATAGGCGCGCTACTATTGCTGCGCGCGGCCCAGGCATACATAACGAACAACACCATATTTGGCCGCATAGAAACGCGATCTGCAATAATAAACCGCATCTCGTTCAAAGTGGCTACAACGTCATACCCAAATACGCTCGATACGCGCTTTATTGAGCAGATGAACAACGCATATAGGACCGTGAGCAACAATAACGCGGCCACGGAGGCCATATGGCGGACATGGACGAATATATTGACCAACGTTATAGGCTTCGTGGTATACATACTTCTGCTGCTTGAGCTTGACGCGTGGCTGGTGCTGCTGGTCGCTGCAACGGCGGCGGTGAGCTACATTGCATCCAAGCGCATAAACGAATGGGGCTACAGGCACCGCAAGGAGCGCATGGAATACAACGAAAAGCTGACCTATATTAGGGATGTTGCAACCGGGCGCAGCTATGCCAAGGACATAAGAATGTTTGGTCTTGCCAACTGGATAGAAGAACTTTACGCTAAAACGCTTGACCTGTTCCATGCGTTTGTAATAAGGCGGGAAAAGGCGGAGCTGTGGGGCAACGTGATAGACATTGCGCTCACGTTCCTGCGCAACGGTGCGGCCTATGCTTATCTTATATGGTACACGCTTGAGCACGGCCTTGGCGCGGCGCAGTTTTTGCTCTATTTCGGCGCGGTAAGCGGCTTTACCCAATGGGTAACGGGCATACTGGATCAGTTCAGCACGCTGCATAAGCAAAGCCTTGATCTTTCGGAGCTGCGCGAATACCTTGAATGGGAGGAGCCTTTTAACCTTGAAAGCGGGGAGCGCATTGAAAAGCGCAGCGATATGCCCTGCGAAATAAGGCTTGAAAACGTGCGCTATCGTTACCCGGGGGCGGAGAAGGACACGATAAAGGGCCTTGATCTGACCATACACGCGGGCGAAAAGCTGGCAATAGTCGGCCTTAACGGCGCAGGCAAAACAACGCTTGTAAAGCTTATATGCGGCTTCCTTGACCCAACGGAGGGCAGGGTGCTGTTCAACGGGAAGGATATAAGGACGCTGAACCGGCGGGATTATTACGCGCTGTTTTCGGCGGTGTTCCAGCGGTTTTCGCTGCTTGAATCAAGCATAATAGAAAACATTGCCCAAAGGATAGACGGCATAGATGAGCAGCGCGCGTGGGACTGCGCCGAAAAGGCCGGCCTTACGGAAAAGATAAAGTCGTTGCCGGAAGGTATGTATACCCACTTTGGCCGCAGCGTACATGAGGACGGGGTGGAGCTTTCCGGCGGCGAAACGCAGCGGCTAATGCTTGCGCGGGCGCTGTATAAGGA
>CAVDFM010000062.1:6285-11211 GCA_963608365.1 bacterium
GTATAAGGACGGGCCGATAATAGCGCTGGATGAGCCCACGGCCGCGCTGGACCCGATTGCCGAAAACGACATATATCAAAAATACAGCAGCATGACGCAGGGCAGAACGTCGCTGTTCATATCGCACCGCCTTGCATCCACGAGATTCTGCGACAGGATAATAATGCTGAAGGACGGCTGCATAAGCGAAGCGGGCACGCATGACGAGCTGATGCGCCGCGGCGGGGATTACGCAAAGCTTTTCGCCGTGCAAAGCAAGTATTATCGGGAAGGAGGGCGCGAAGATGGAAACGAAAACTAAGAAAAAATCATTCATAGAAGCATGGAGGCTGAACGTATGGGCATGGAAGCTGAGCTATAAGGAAATGCCGGGCTGGTATATATCCATGTTCCTCAACGGGCTGCTCAACGCCGTTACGCCGTATGTTACAATATGGTTCTCCGCGCGGCTCGTTGCCGAGCTTTCAGGCGGGCGAAACATACAGACGCTTACGCATTACGTTTTGCTTATATTGGTAAGCACCGCGGTGCTTATGCTGCTGAAGGCTATCGTATCGCGCTGGGCAAACGCGGAGGACAGCATGACTTACGACCGCGTGCGCAATATATTCATAAAGAAAATGCTCGGCATGGATTTTGTGGATATAGACAGCCAGCATGTGTTCGATCTTAAATCGCAGATTGACCAGAACGAAGGTTATTCGGAGCTTGGTATGCCGCGCGCGTTTGGGGCGTTTCAGGTGTTCGTTGAATCCGGCTTCAAAATAATAGGCGGCGTTGCGCTCACGGTAAGCCTGTTTGCAAGCAAAATCCCTGACGATTCAAAGGGTATAATGTTCCTTAACAGTCCCATTGCCGCGGCAATAATGCTTGCGCTGCTGATAGGCGCGGCTGTGGCGGCGCCCGCATGCTATAACCGAGCGGACAGATTCTGGAGCGATTATGCGCCGACGGCAACGCTCGGCAACCGCATATTCAGCTTTTTCGGTTTCACCGCAAAGGATCCGCAGCGCGCGGATGATATGCGTATGTATGACCAGCAGCAAAACGTGTGCTGCCCATATTTGGGAAGTGACAATACGTTCGGTGTAAGGTCCAGCCTTGCCAGGGATGCAAAGGGCAGGATGGGCGCGTTTTATACGCTTTCCGCATGCATAGCGGTGCTGCTCAACGGCGTTGTATATATGTTCGTGTGCCTTAAAGCGTACGGCGGGGCGTTCGGCCTGGGCGAAGTTACGCAGTACATCGGCGCAATAACGGCGCTGTTCGGCGGGCTTAACCAGTTAATAGAGCAGATAGGCCAGATCCATGTGAACGCGCGCTTCATTGAACTGATAGCCGAATTGCTGGATACGCCAAACAGGATGTATAAGGGCAGCCTTACCACAGAAAAGCGCAGCGACAGAAAATACAGCGTGGAATTTAGAAATGTGTCCTTCAAGTATCCTGGCAGCGATGCTTATGCGCTGAAAAACGTGAATATAAAGTTCCGCGTGGGAAGCCGCCTTGCGGTGGTGGGCATGAACGGCAGCGGCAAAACAACGTTCATAAAGCTGCTGTGCCGCTTATATGACCCGACGGAGGGCGAAATACTGCTAAACGGCATAGACATACGCAAATACCGCTACGATGAATACATGAACATATTCTCGGTAGTGTTCCAGGACTTTAAGCTTTTTGCCCTACCGCTTGGCCAAAACGTGGCAACGTGCAGCGAATATGACGCAAAGCGCGTTACGGACTGCCTTATAAAGGCCGGATTCGGCGAAAGGCTGAGCACGCTTGAAAAGGGACTTGACACAAGCCTATATAAGGAGCTTGATAAGGACGGCGTGGCTCTTTCCGGCGGCGAGGAGCAAAAGATAGCCATAGCAAGGGCATTGTATAAGGATGCGCCGTTCATAGTGCTGGATGAGCCTACGGCTGCGCTCGACCCGGTGGCGGAGGCGGAGATATACGAAAAGTTCAACGATATTGCCGGCGACAAAACGGCGATATACATAAGCCACAGGCTGTCCAGCTGCAAATTCTGCGACGAGATAGCCGTGTTTGACGGCGGGCGGATGATACAGTTCGGCGCGCATGAAGAACTGCTTGCGGACGAAAGCGGCAAATACCACGAGCTTTGGTATGCGCAGGCGCAATATTATGCCGAGCAGAAGAAAAGGGCTGCGGAAATGGAGCAAATGGTGTAAAATAGCACCATAAAACAGGAAGGAGCGGCCTAATATGGACGAGATCACGCTGATAGTAACTTACCGCTGCAAGGACGGCAAGCGCGGCAACTTTGTGCGCGACGTGGCGGCGCAGGGCATACTGGATAAAATATTGCAGGAAGAAGGCTGCATGGCGTATAAATACGCAATGAGCGCAACGGACGAGGACGAGCTGATACTGATTGAGCGCTGGGCAAGCGAAGCATTGCAGCAGGCGCACCTTGCGCGGGAACATATGCAGCAGCTTAAAAGCATAAAGGAGCGTTATGTTATATCCACAACGGTGGACAAACTGAAGAAATGTTGATATGAAAAAAGCCCCCTGAAGCGGGGGCTGTGCCGGTGCGTTGAATCACAGCGTGCCGGTCTTTTTTACTTTACGCCAGTTGAGCACAAGGCAAATGAGGAACGGTATGCTTGCATAGCCGAACACGGGATAGATTATGCCTATAAGATTGCCGAAGCCAAGCAGGCTGAGCGCGTATGACGCAAGCAGCAGGCAGGTTGCAAAAAGCCTGCGGTGCGTGTTTATCTTGGTAAAATGGATCGAAAGCTGGCTGACGGCGGCCTCCACGGAAGAAAGGCAGGAGCTGAACATGCCAAGACCCATGAGCAGACCGTATACCGCGCCGAGAACGGGGTTAAGCTCGCTTGCAAGCGTGGTCATGGGAAGTTCCGTAAGCCCGGCCTCGGGAGAGACCATAAGCGCGGATATCATGCTCCATGCAAGCACTATCAGCAGCGCGCTGCCAACGCCCAGACCGCGGAGGATGGTCTTTTGCCCGTCTATCAGCTTTACCGTGGGAACAAGTATGGATACCGTGCCGAACAGATTATATGCCGCATAGGTTATGAAACCGATTATCCAGTTTGGCATAAGGGGCGAAACGCTGCCGTATGCCGGCGGGAAATTGAAACCGCTCTTTACAAGGACTATGACGGAAAGAATGACGGCGACAACAGTAGTTATAGGAACAACGATTGAGAACACGGTAACAACGCCTTGTATGCCCCAAAGCGCTACTATCGCCACGATGATGGTGAATATAAGGCCGGCGAGCCAAACGGGAATGGGCAGGAACTGCGCAATGAGGGACGCGGCACCCGCTATCATTATTACGGCAACGCCGAACAGCAGCAAATACTGCATGAAGTTAACGAATCCGCGCAGAAGCGGATGGTCGCCATAGGTCATAAGGCGGCCAAGGTCTTCCTGACCGGTGACCTGTATCAATTTAAGATTGGCGTAATTTATATAGAAAAACAGTGCGGCTGTGCCGATAAAGCCTATAAGCCCGACGGGGCCGAAGCAGGCGAAGAACTGCCAAAGCTCCTGGCCGGAAACAAATCCGGCACCCAAAAACAGACCAACGAAGGACATGGCAAGCTGCGTAACGGTTATCTTTTTCATTAAGTGCGCTCCTTTGCACAAAGCATAAGCGGTGACCCGCCAATGCGATATTATATCAGCGATATGCCGCACGGGCAAGAACTTTCATATTATTACAATACATGTTATAATATTCGCAGCTTTTTGGTGAATACGGAGGGAACAAGATGGGCGTTGTCGTTATAGGCGCAATATTTGTTGACATAAAGGGCTATCCTTCGGAGGTGTATATTCCCGGCGGCAGGAATGCGGGCAGGGTGGAGCAGGTGCATGGCGGCGTGAGCCGAAACATAGCCGAGGATATTGCAAACGTTGAGCTGAGGCCGACGTTTATAAGCCTTGTTGATGACACGGGCGTTGGCGCGGATGTTATAAAAAAACTGAATGCGCACAAGGTGAACACGGATTATATACGCGTTACGCCGGACGGCATGGGCACATGGCTGGCGGTTTTCGGCAACAACGGCGACGTGGTGGCGGCGATATCAAAGCGGCCTGACCTTCACCCAATATACGATATATTGGTGCAGCATGGCGACGAAATATTTGAAAAAGCGGACAGCATTGCGATAGAAATGGATATAGATAAGGACATTGTTAAGCTTGTTTTCGCCATGGCGGAGAAGCATAACAAGCCCGTTTATGCCGTTGTGTCCAATATGCGCATTGCGTTTGAGCGGCGCGATTTTTTGCGTTCCACGCAGTGCTTCGTATGCAATCAGCAGGAGGCGGGCATTCTTTTCAGCGATGATTACGATGATAAAACTCCCGCGGAAATGGCGGACATACTTTTACACCGCGTAAAGGCGGCGCAGATACCGCGCATGGTGGTAACTATGGGCGAGCAGGGCGCGGTGTACGCCACGACGGATGGCGAATGCGGCGTTTGTCCGGCGAAGCATGTTGACGTTAAGGATACCACAGGAGCGGGGGATGCGTTCTTCTCCGGCACGGTAATTGGGCTGACATACGGGAAGAGCATTGCGGAGGCCTGCGAAATAGGCACGCGCCTTGCGGCAAGCGTTATTTGTACATCCGAAAACGTGTGCCCGAGATTCTTGCCGGAAGAATTTGGATTGGACGTAAATATAAGCGATTGAGCAAAATTATTCTTGAACAATCTGCATGATATGGCAAATACGGCATTGACAGGAAGCAAGCTTTCTGGTAAAATGCATAAATGTCGGCAGAGAGCGGAAAGCCGTTTCCGGCGACGCCGATACGATACAGCGCCTAAGGGGTGCGTGAGCGCCTGTAGCTCAGCTGGATAGAGCAACGGCCTTCTAAGCCGTAGGTCCAGGGTTCGAATCCCTGCGGGCG
>CAVDFM010000063.1:0-3022 GCA_963608365.1 bacterium
GCGGCATACAGTTCAAACGTGCTTCCCGTATTTGAGGACACTAAGGCGCTTTGGAACTATTTCAAGGATGCCATCCCCTATTATCTTAAGGAAGTTGTGCTGGCGCTCTCTCCCATAATAGTATTCTTCGTAATATTCCAGCTTACTTCTATTAAAATGAAGAAAGACCGGCTGATAAGGATAAGCATCGGCCTTGTATATACATTCATAGGTTTGGTCATATTCCTTACGGGCGTGAACGTAGGCTTTATGCCTATGGGCAGCCTTATAGGAAAAGAACTCGGCATGCTTGAATACAACTGGATAGTTGTGCCGATAGGCATGCTGATGGGCTACTTTATAGTGGCTGCCGAGCCCGCCGTGCATGTGCTGAACAAGCAGGTGTATGAACTGACAAACGGCATGATACCCAAGAAGGCTCTGAGCGTAAGCTTGTCGATAGGCGTATGTGCATCGGTAGGTCTGGCCATGATAAGAATACTTACGGGATTGCCCATAATGTATCTGCTGCTGCCGGGCTATATACTTTCGCTGGTGCTGTCCTTCTTCGTTCCGCCCATGTTCACCGCAATAGCGTTTGACTCAGGCGGAGTTGCAAGCGGCCCAATGACCGCAACGTTCCTGCTGCCCCTTGCCATGGGCGTATGCTCGGCAGTCGGCGGGGACATTACAACCGATGCTTTCGGCATAGTTGCAATGGTCGCAATGACGCCGCTCATCACAATTCAGATACTTGGCGTTATATTCCGTATAAAGACCGGCGCCGGAGCAAAGGCGAACGAAGCCGAAGTAATAGTGGAAGACATTATAGAAATGGAGGGCGACGCATGAAGGATTACAAACTCCTTTTGTGCATAGTTAAGCGCGATCAATATGAATCGTACCTGAACATGCTCAAAAGCATTGGCATAGAGGCGCAGTTTGCAAGCCTTTGCCACGGAACGGCGAGCAAGAACGTGCTGGACTATCTTGGCATTGAAAAAACGGAAAAAGTGCTGCTTCAGGCATTCGTGCCGTCAAGCTATATCAAAAAGATTCTAAGAAGGCTTGTGGACGTGATGGGCATAGAGGTGCCCGGAAACGGAATAGCCATGAGCATACCCGTTGGCAGCGTGGGCGGACAGTCCAGCTTCAACTATTTGACCAAGGGACAGCAGGAACCCAACGAGACGACATCTGACGAGGTGAAAAAGATGACTGATATTATGTATTCGCTTATAGTGGCCATCACGGCAAAGGGCAACACGGATACCGTTATGGATGCGGCGCGCAGCGCGGGCGCACGCGGCGGCACGGTGATAAACGCGCGCGGCACGGCCCCCGGTGCAAAAGCCAAATTCTTCGGCCTTTCCATCAGCAACGAAAAGGAAATAGTATACATTCTTACCCTTAAATCCGATAAGGATAAAATAATGCATGCCATCATGGAAAAAGCCGGCATGCATACGGACGCGCAAACGGTGCTGTTCTCGCTTCCGGTGGACAGTATGGTTGGTCTCAGGAGTCTTGTTCCCGAGAATGCCGATGAATAAAACAAACAGGTTATGCTCCAAGCGGCGGGATATTCTCCCCGCCGTTTTCTTCTTCGCTTTTTTCTGAGTGCATATGCATTTTTATGTATGCCTTATACAGGGCCGAAATCTCTATTTTTGCTCCAAATAATGCATATATGCACCGTAATGAATCATTTCATGCACTTCCGTGCGCATTTTCGCCAATTTAATCCGCATTGGATAGGTTTAATTTGCTTTATTTCGCAGGACGTTATTCATCGTAATGCATTTTTATTATCTATTGTATATCATATTTTTATTGACGGGTGTGACAGCATGTAGTATAATTTGTGTCAAACAAAGGCAGATTGTTCCGTTTTAGTTCATGAGCGGATCAGTAAATTTATTGAAAGAAACAGTTGAGGATAAAAAAGACCACGGGCGGATGCCCATACGAATTTTGACGGCAGTATTGCCGTCAGAAAGCGAACTTATTTATACGAACTTAAAGCTTCCCCGCGTATAAAACGCGCGGAGGGACAAAAATAAAAAGGAGAACACACAATGAAGAAATGGATCGCACTGTTGCTGGTAGCAATAATGGCAGTATCCGCGTTCGCAGGCTGCACCACCAATGATCAGCCCGCCAACACCGACACCCCCGCCACCGATGCCCCTGCAAACAATGGTGACAACAATCCTACCACCACTCCGGACAACAGCAATGTTGTAGTTAACAACACCGGCGCCGAAAGGCCCGAAAATGCTGCTGCCGAGCAGGTTGTCAAGCTGTTCTACTCCGATGAAATAACGGACTGGAACCCCCTGCATCCCTCCTCTGCCGGTACTTGGGCAAACTGGATAGACTCCCTGGTTGAATACGACAACTACGGTATGTGCCAGCCCTGCCTTGCCGAAAGCTGGACCAAGAGCGAAGACGGTCTGACCTGGACCTTCAAGATCCGCGAAGGCGTTAAGTGGCAGCGTTACGACGGCAGCGAATACGGCGAAGACGTAAAGGCCGAGGACTGGGTAACCACCGCCAAGTGGATACTTGATCCCGCCAACACCGCCCGTACTGCTGACCTTCTGTTCGACATGGTCGGCGCAGAAGATTACTACATGGCCCTTGAAAGCGGCACCGAAGCCAACTGGGACAACGTAGGCATCAAGGCCATCAGCGAATATGAACTTCAGTTCACTCTGACTGATCCATGCCCCTGGTTCCTCTCCCGTCTGACTTACAACTGGGGTTACCCCACCAACGCCAAGTTCCTTGAGGAAATGGGCGAATCCTTCGGTACCAACAACGATACCATCCTCTACTGCGGCGCGTTCCTCTGCTCCCAGTATGAACCCAACTCTTACATCATTTCCACCCGTAACCCCCTCTACTGGGATATCGATAAGATCCATGTAGAGCGCATTGAAGAAAAGTACAACGCCGAAGCTGACACCCTCGCTCCCGAGGCCCTGATTCGCGGCGAAGTCACTTATGCTGATATCCCCACCGATCAGCTCGATGGCTG
>CAVDFM010000063.1:3121-11174 GCA_963608365.1 bacterium
GAAGAAGGCTCTTATCCGCCCGAACCGTCCCGGTACTTACAGCTACTTCTTCCTGATCAACTTCATGCCCACTTACACCGAGCGCGATGGTCTTAGCCATGAACAGTGGCTGCAGGCTGCCAACAACCTCAACTTCCGTAAGTCTCTGTACTACGGTCTTGACCGTATAAAGGGCATCGGCTGCTATGATCCGTACACTCCGGAAGATTACGAGCTGCGCACCATCACTCCTTACAACTTCTGCGCTGCCGATGGTAAGGACTATCCGTATCTGGATGCTCTTAAGGACATCACCGAAACCGAGCAGTTCCAGCCCGAAACCGCTATCGAGTACCGCGACAAGGCTCGCGCCGAACTCGAAGCCGCTGGCGTCACTTTCCCGATCATGGTTTACATGCCCTACAACAGTGAATCCACCCAGCAGACCAACCTTGCCGTTATAGTTTCTCAGCAGCTTGAGGAGCTCCTCGGCACCGATTACATCAAGTTCATCATCGAAGGCTATCCTAACACCGACTATCTGAGCACCACTCGCCGTGCCGGTAACTACTCCTTCATGATGTCCTACTGGGGACCCGACTACGCCGACCCCGAAACTTGGACCGATCCTTTCAACCTGGGTCAGGCTTATAACTACATCTGGCGTGCGGACGGCATGGCCACCGAGACCACTCAGGACGATCCCGAAGGTCGTATGGGCCGCAGCGGTTATGACGAGACCTATTGGAAGAACTACGTATACGGTGAGAAGGTTGCTGCTGCTACCGCCGAAACCGTTGACAACAGCAAGCGCTACAATGCCCTTGCCGAAGCCGAAGCTTGGCTGATAGACCAGGCGTTCGTAATCCCGTTCGGCGTTCTGGGCGGCTGCGGTTATATGTCCAGCTGCATGAACCCCTTCGAAAGCCAGTATTCCCCCTTCGGTATGTCCAGCTCCCGCTATAAGTACCAGTGGGTATACAATAAGCCCTTCAGCACCGAAGAGTATCTTGAGATGCTGCCCGTTTGGGAAGCCGAGCGTGCTGAGCGCATCGCCTACGCTGAAGCTAACGGCATAGACTACTAAGCCGAAAAGCTTACAATTTAAGCGAAAATTACAGAACGGAGAGCCCCTTCGGGGGCTCTCCTAAATAGAAGGATGGGCGTGTTTGCGCCACACGCCGCCTGAGTTCCGGCTCGGGCCCGGGCCGGTACTCAGGCGGCGCAGTAATATCAAGACAAAAAACTGTGAGGTGAACGCTGTTGTTAAGATATATTCTCGGCCGATTGGGTCGCGCCATGATAACGCTGTTCCTGGTGCTATCCATCGTATTCCTGCTCATGAGATTGTTGCCCGTTGACGGTTACTTTGAGGGCCGTACGGATACCATGAGCGAAACCGTAAAAAACAACATACTGAGAGAACTGGGCCTGTTGGACCCGTGGTATAAGCAGCTTTATAATTTCTGGCGCAAGCTGCTGCTTGAAGGCGATCTTGGCAAGTCCATCGTCATGCGCAAAGGCGTACCCTGCGTTGACGTCATCTGGCCCAAGGCCAAGAACTCCTTCCAGTTCGGCATCATAGCCCTTGGCATACAGATGCTGATAGGTTACCCCCTTGGCGTGCTGATGGCGCGCAGCAAGGGTAAATTCGTGGATACGCTGGGCAATACTTACGTTCTGCTTATAAACGCACTGCCCGCCGCTGTTTACTTCCTTGCGATACAGCTGTATCTTTCCACTCTGTTGAAATTGCCGATGCTGTTTGACCCGCTCAATTGGAAGAGCCGCATCTTGCCTATAATCTGCCTGTCCCTTGGCGGCATAGCCTCCAACGCAATGTGGATGAGGCGTTACATGGTGGACCAGATGAACATGGATTATATCCGCCTTGCGCGCGCAAAGGGCATGACCTCCAGCCAGGTCGCTTTCCGCCACGTTATGAGGAATGCATTCATTCCCATGGCGCAGAGCCTGCCCACGTCGCTGCTGTTCACCATATCGGGTTCTCTCTATGTTGAGTCCCTCTTCTCCATCCCCGGCATGGGCGGACTGCTGATACAGTCCATACAGCGCCAGGATAATACCATGGTTCAGGCCATGGTGCTCCTCTACTCCGTTATAAGCGTTACCGGCCTGCTGCTGGGCGATATAATGATGATGATCTGCGACCCGCGCATCAAACTGGTCAAGAAGGGAGACAGCAGATAATGGACGAGAAAAAAATGTTTGACAAGGCCAAAAAGCCCATCACCCGCGGCTATGCCGACCATAAGATAACCACGCTTCAGGAAGGCTTTGCAGCTACCAACAACCTGGCAGACCTTGAGGAAATAAAAATACCCGAGAACTGCAACGTTTGCGATGACGGCACGACTCCCATAACGGACGACCTGTTCGAGCTTGCGCATCACGATACTTCCGAAGCCGAGCGCACCGGCTACTCCAACTATTCTTATTGGGGAAGCACCTTCCGTGTGTTCTTCAAAAAGAAGATATCCGTTATACTGCTGGTATTCCTCGTTGTGCTGCTCGCCTTCACGTTTATACAGCCCCTTCTGCCCAATCAGAAGGATTCCTATAAGGTATATAACGATGAAAACGGCGCCACAATGCGTAACGTCGCACCGAATGAAGAATTCTGGTTCGGTACCAACAGCATCGGTCAGGACCTGTGGAGCCGTATCTGGAAGGGTACCCGTACCAGCCTGTTCATAGGTATCTGCGTTGCTGTATGCAATATCGTCATCGGCCTGATACTCGGTTCCATTTGGGGCTATGCAAGAAAGCTGGACTGGTTATTTACCGAGATTTATAACCTATTTGACAACATACCATATACGGTATTGAGGATGCTGCTTATGTACATTCTCCGTCCGAGCCTTAAGACCATGATATTCGTCATGTGCCTCACCGGCTGGATAGGCATGACCAAGTACATTCGTAACCTTATCCTCATCTATCGCGACAGGGAATTCAATCTGGCTTCCCGCTGCCTTGGCACTCCCAGCTCCAAGATAATTGCCAAGAACATACTGCCGCAGCTCATTTCGGTAGTTATGCTTCAAACCGCGCTTGCCATACCCGATGCCATAGGTTCGGAAGTGTTCCTTACCTATATCGGCCTTGGCCTGCCTGTGGAGATCCCCTCCCTTGGTAACCTTATCAACGAAGGCCGTAAGGTCATGCTGGTGGCCGAGCAGAGGTATCAGCTGCTCTTCCCCGTGCTGATAGTGTCTGCCATAACCATTTCGTTCTACGCACTGGGCAATGCATTTGCCGATGCATCCGACCCGCGTAACCACAAGTAAGGAATGAGGTAACAATAATGGAAGACTATACCATAGAACATACTCCCGATTACAATAATCCTGTCCTTACCGTTGAAGATCTTGTGGTCAAGTTCAACCTGCGCGGTCAGGTGCTCACCGCCGTGCGCGGCATCAGCCTTGAGCTTTACAAGGGCGAAAGCCTTGCGATAGTCGGCGAATCCGGCTCCGGCAAAAGCGTGTTCACCAAGACCTTTATGGGATTGCTGGACAACAACGGCTGGATAGACAATGGCCATATATATTATCATGACCAGGACCTGACCACTTTCAAAAAGGAAAAGGATTGGACAAAGATCCGCGGCCAGCGCATAGCAATGGTGTTCCAGGATCCTATGACCAGCCTTAACCCGCTGAAAACCGTCGGTAAGCAGATTCAGGAAGCCTTCACGCTGCACAATAACGTCAGCAAGGCCGAAGCCAAAGCAAGAACGCTTGAACTGCTGGCAGACGTTGGTATCCCCGAACCCGAAAAGCGCTATAAGCAGTATCCGCACGAGTTTTCCGGCGGCATGAGGCAAAGGGTCGTAATAGCCATAGCAATGGCCTGCGTACCGGAAATTCTGATATGCGACGAACCCACCACCGCGCTTGACGTTACCATTCAGGCGCAGATACTTGATCTGCTCAAAAAACTGCAGGCTAAGTACGGCCTTACCGTTATATACATCACGCACGACCTTGGCGTGGTTGCAAACGTGGCCGACCGTATTGCCGTAATGTACGCGGGCGACATAGTTGAAATAGGTACCTGCGACGAGGTATTCTACGATCCTAAGCATCCCTACACCTGGGCGCTGCTTTCAAGCCTGCCGCAGCTCGGCATAAAGGGCGAAGATCTTTACTCCATTCAGGGTACTCCTCCGAACCTGTTCCAGCACATTCAGGGCGATGCCTTTGCCCCGCGTAATCCGCAGGCGCTGAAGGTAGACTTCGTGGCGCGTCCGCCGTATTTTGAAGTCACCCCCACCCATAAGGCGCGCACTTGGCTGCTCGACCCCAGAGCGCCCAAGATAGACCCGCCGCCGCATCTTAAGAACATAATGAACCTGAGCAGAGGAGGCGACCTGAGCAATGGCTAAGGATTTGACAGATGTATTGGTAAGCGTTCGCAATATGGAGGTCACCTTCGGCTCCAAGCGCCATCCGTTCGTAGCCGTGCACGATGTCAGTTTTGACATATACAAGGGCGAAACGTTTGGTCTGGTCGGCGAATCCGGCTCCGGTAAAACCACCATCGGCCGCGCCATAATCCGCATCAACCCCATGTCCGCCGGCGAAGTATTGTTCAACGGCGAACGCATAAGCGGCAAAATATCCAAGGAACTGGATAAGCAGGTCACTCAGAATATCCAGATGATATTCCAGGACCCCATGGCGAGCCTTAACGAAAGGGCCAAGGTAGACTACATCGTAAGCGAAGGTCTGCAAAACGTACGCAAGGACCTGAGCAAGGAAGAGCGCAGCAAAATGGTTGAACAGGCGCTGCTGGACGTTGGTCTGCTGCCTGAATTTGCAAGCCGTTTCCCGCATGAGTTTTCCGGCGGCCAGCGTCAGCGTATCGGCATAGCCCGCGCGCTGATAATGGAGCCCGAGTTCATAATTGCAGACGAACCCATAAGCGCGCTGGACGTATCCATCCGCGCACAGGTGCTCAATTTGATGAGCAAGCTGCAGAAGGATCATGGCCTCACCTACCTGTTCATAGCGCACGATCTCAGCGTTATGCGCTTCATATGCGACAGGATAGCCGTTATACACAAGGGCGTTATAGTAGAGCTGGCGGAAACCGAAAAGCTATTCGCGCATCCGCTGCATCCTTATACAAGAGCACTGCTCTCGGCCATCCCCCTACCCGATCCTAAGAGCGAAAAGCGCAAGAAGCTGATCGTATACGATCCTTCCTGCCACCATTACGAGACTGATAAGCCCGTATGGACAGAGATCGAGCCCGGCCACTTCATAATGGCTAACAAAGAGGAGCTTGAAAAGTACAACGAAATGCTTGGCAAATAAGTCAACATAAAGCTAAGACCGGCGGAAATCATCCCGCCGGTCTTTCTATATGCTTTCAATTAAAGCGTTTTCGCCATCATAACAGCGTCGTCATTGCGCCATTCTTCACTGAAGCCCATCTTCTTAAAAAGCGCAGTGCTCGGATTATCCGCCGCAATATCGTCGCACAGCTTCGCCACGCCGTTCGCCTTGGCCGCATCCATCAGCAGCTGCAATCCTTCCCTGCCGTAGCCCTTTCCTCTATGTTTGTGCTCTATTATTATGCTCACTATATATTCGCCGTAGCCTTCATCGTAGCGGTATGCCACTTCGCCCACAAAGCAATTTTCTTCCTCGCTGTAAATATAGCGGTAAAACGGCTTATTGTTTGCATCGTTTAGGTATCTTTCGTACCATTTTCCCCACTTTTCAGGCGGAAAATCTATCGTTCCGCCCCATTTGGCGTTGTATGCCATGGTGTCGCTGTCTGCAATAAGCTTTTGCCTGTATTCAAGCTGGCTTATTTCGGGTTTTATCAGTTTAAGCATTCTATACTCCCTTATATATTGCCATAATATGCTCCGCGGCCTTCATCCCGTCCACAGCCGCGCTTACTATGCCGCCCGCATAGCCCGCACCCTCGCCAACGGGGTACAGCCCAGCCATGCGCGTGGCTTCGCCGGTCTCTGTACGCGGTATCCTTACCGGTGAACTGGTGCGGCTTTCCACGGCCGTTATAACGGCGTCCTCCATATCATATCCTTTCAGCCTGCGGCCGAAGTCCTTCAGCCCAAGCCGTATGCCTTCATACATAAAATCAGGCAGCACATTATGCATATCCGCAACCTTAACTCCCGGGCGGTATGTAGGCTTCACCGACGCAAACGCGGATGCTTTGCCGTTAAGCGCGCCTACCGTACATGCAGGGGCACGGTAATCCGCCCCGCCGGCAATGAATGCCGCCTTCTCAAGCCTTTCGCGGAAATCAAGCCCGCCGAGCGGCCCTGCCGGATAATCCTTCTCCCCTACCTGCACCACAACGGCTGCATTTGAATTTTCTCCGTTGCGGGCATAGTAGCTCATGCCGTTAACGACCACCTGCTCCTCGCCCGATGAAGACGCGACAACAACGCCGCCCGGGCACATGCAGAACGTGTATACTCCCCTGTCCCCCTGCTGGGACGTGAGCTGATACTCCGCCGCACCGAGCCGCGGATTGTCCATATGTTTACCGTACTGCGCGCGGTCTATCATCTCCCGCGGATGCTCAATGCGCACACCCGCCGCAAAAGGCTTCGGCACAAGCTCAACGCCGGCGTTCAGCAGCAGTTCATATGTGTCCCTGCCGCCCTGTCCGGCTGCCAGTATAAGCGCGCTGCATTCCATGCGTTCTTCGCCGTGCGGCGTTTGCACTATTGCCACGGCTATGCAGTCGCCTTCGCGCTCTATGCCGCTCAGTTTGGCCTCAAAACGCACTTCGCCGCCAAGCGCAGCAATCTCCTGCCGCATGTTCCTGACGGTCTCTATAAGCCTATCAGTGCCTATATGCGGCTTCGCCATAACGGTTATCTCCTTCGGCGCGCCAAAGCGATGCAGCAGCTCTATAACCCTATGCGCGCGCGGGTCTTTTATGCGCGTTGTCAGCTTGCCGTCGGAAAACGTGCCGGCTCCGCCTTCGCCAAACATTACGTTGCTTTCTGTGTTCAGTTTGCCAGTCTGCCAGAACGCTTCCACGTCCTTTCGCCTTTCATCCACGCATTTGCCGCGCTCAAGCACTATCGGCTTATAGCCGTATTTTGCCAGCGTATATGCCGCAAAAAGCCCAGCCGGGCCAAGGCCAACCACTATTATTGGTTTATCGAGCGGCTTTGTGCCGAATATGGGTTCGCTCAGCTTAAGCGGCTGCGCAAGCGCAAAGCCTTTCTTCGCAAGGCGTGCTTCATCCTGCGGACTTAGCGACACTTCAAGCGTATAATTAAACGCTATGGCATCCTTCTTGCGCGCATCAAGCGAAATACGTACCACGCGCAGCCCCAGTATTGCCTTTGCAGGAACGGCAAGAGCCCTCGCCGCGTGTATGCTCAGCGAGGACTCGTTTTCTTCTATCGGTAATTTTATCTGGTTAAGAACTATCGGCATATCAGTGTATTGTAACGGATACCGTGTCTATGCTCATAACACAGGTAAGCTCGTTCTTCATTTCCTCCTTAGGCAGCCTTATTTCCACCGGAACCTGATGCACGCCCGCTTCAAGCCCGCTCAGGTCGATATACAGTTCAATATCGCTCCTGTCTATCTGGTTAAGCAGGCTTACCCGACCGTGCAGATATACGTCCACGGCTTCAACATTCAGCTGCGCGTTCAGCTTGCGGCCAAGATGCTCTATGCTTATCGGCACGCTGTTGAACATAGCCTCTTCGGTCTTTTCGCGGATGTTTATATACAGACTCACCGTATCGTCGTCAAGCAGCCTTACGCCCTCTGGTATTACCAGCGCAGCGTCCTGCACAATGCTTTCCGTAACGCCCGAAACATCTATAAAATCAATACCTATCGAATCGATAGCATCCAGCACGTCCTGTTCGCCAACTATGCGTACCTTGCCCGTGCCGTTAACACCGTAACCCACAAGTTCGTAGTTCTTCGGGATATTATCCTTGCCCTGTATCGCGCTTTCCACATCTATCGGCACTGTTTTCATGGGCAGTATTTCCATGCGCGCCGTTACGGAAGGCAGCTTGCTGTAAAAC
>CAVDFM010000064.1:0-10934 GCA_963608365.1 bacterium
TTTCAAGCCTGAGCGCGCGTATCATGCGGCCCGTTTTGCTTGCATCCATGCGTATATCCTCCCTTATATTTATAATAATACAATAACCGCTTGCCGCGCAATGCGCAATCCACGCGCCGTGGAATTGGTGCGCGCTCCGTTCTGCATTTGTTTATAAGATTATTTTTGTATACTAAAACAAGTTAAATTGAACATATTACAAATTGTGTTGCTATTGCCTTAGCCATCGGTTATAATGAAGTATCGATATTCCTATAGCAATTTCAAATAAAAGGAGGAACACCGAACGATGAAGCTGAAACGAACATTTATCTCAATTGTGGCGCTTATGCTTGCAGTGTGCCTTATGCCTACGGCGCTTGCGGCCACATGGTATCTTGAGGATGGCGACATAACCGTTATTGCGGACGAAAACGGCCAATCCGTTAAGCAGGGCAATAACGATGCCGTTGCGGATGACGACATTGTTATTACTCAGCGGGACAGCGAGAAAGCGACGGACAGCACCATAACCGTTTCCACGGAAGGGGACGCGGAAGCGAACATAACAATAAAGGATATAAACATCGATTCCGGTGCGGACAGCGCAATAGACGTCGGTGATTCCAACCTTAACCTTACGGTTGAAGGGGAAAACAAGCTGAATGCCGATGGCGACAGCGCGGCGCTGCGCGTGTCCTCGGGCGATTTAACAATAGACGGCACGGGTTCGCTCACCGCAGAGCATAACGGCAGGGAAGGCATATTGCAGGACTCCGCCAAAATAGGCAGCAACGCGGGCGAGGATATGTCCGGCAATATACACATTACAGGCGACGTTACCGTTACGACCGGCGGCAATAATTCGGTCTACCACGACAGCGGAGTACCCGGGGATGAAACATTCGGAACGCTTTCCGGCGGCGCGGGCATAGGCGCGGGCGCAATAACGGAGGACGAGAACAGGAACGCCCAGGGCGGCAACATGAGCGGAACAATCACCATAGACGGCAACGCCACGGTTAACGCATCCGCCGGCAACAAATACGGCGCGGGCATAGGCACAGGCCGCGTAAGAACATGGCGCAGCCCATGGATGAACCTGGATGATGGCGGCGACATGAGCGGCACCATCACCATAGGCGGCAACGCCAAAGTTACCGCAAAGTCCGAAGGGAGTGCCGCGGGTATAGGTACCGGCGGCGAAGGCGATATGAGCGGCACCATAAACATAGGCGATAATGCAATCGTTAATGCGGACAGCACCGGCAGCGGCGCGGGCATAGGCAGCGGCATTTGGGGCGACATGAGCGGCACCATAAACATAGACGGCAACGCCGACGTTACCGCCACCAGCCACAGCGGTGCAGGCATAGGCAGCGGCGATGATTCCAGCGTTACAAAAACCGGCACCATAAATATAGGCGGCAATGCGAAGGTGTTCGCGTTTTCGGATCATGATGGCGCTGGTATAGGCGGCGGCGACGAAGGAAGCATGAACGGCACCATAAACATTCGCGGCAACGCGAAGGTCATTGCCGCAAGTGGGCGCAGAGGCGCGGGCATCGGCGCGGGCGATGAAGAAAATCTGGACGGTACCGTGACCATAACCGATAATGCCGACGTTACCGCGGTAAACGGAAGTATCGGCGCGGGCATAGGCAACGGTAGTGAAGCATCATCCTTCTATGGGACAATAATAATCAGCGGCAACGCGAAAGTTACAGCACGGACGGGCGCAACCAAATATAACGGCAACCTATGTACCTTTGCCGCGGCGCTCGGCGCGACAGATGACGACGCTTTCAACGGCAATATAATGATACTTGGCAACGCGAAGCTTATCACGGGCGTGGTGGAAGAGAATAGCGTTACGCGCGAAAATCCGCTGGGCAAGCTGCTTGAGAATATGAAAGGCTATATCGGCAGCGATTGCAACAGGGACGGGCATTACGGCCATGTGTTCATAAGCGATACGGCGACCATCAACGGCATTTCAGGCACGGATAAAACCACGCTGAACGGATATATCAACGGCGGCGACGGTACGGACATAATCCCCGCGCAGGTAGAGGTTTTGCCCAACGGCGACATAAACCTTATAATAGAGCGCGACGGCATAACCGTGTCCGATACCATGTTTAACGGCAGCACAGCCTTCCCCACGGAACCGGGCGAATACATAATAACCAAGGTAGTAACCGTGGACGGCAAGGATATAACGGTTCCCCTGGGAACGCTTATAATCCCCGAACCCGAACCCGCTCCCCAGCCCGAGCCGATAGTGTACCACACGCGCATACAGCTTTACCGCGTTGCCGATAAGAATGGCAGGAGCATTGCCTATAAGGCCGTGCAGCAGGGCGGCGTGCTTACCATTACGACTGATGAAAAGGAAGCCAAGCTTATAATAGAGCGCGGCGGGCTGTTCGCACTCAGCAGGCAGGGCATTACCAAGATAGTGTTCGTTACCGCGGCACACAAGAGCGTTATAAGCGTAAGCGCGGCAATGGAAAAGGGCAGCGGCGAATTTGTGCTGCTGCATAGCTACCGCAAAGTGAAGCTCACCATAGCGGGCGCAGCCGTGGATACGGACGGCATACTTGTTAAGGAATAAAGCGCATATATCCCTTCCCCCAACGAATGGGCTGGCTGCACCGCGGCCGGCCCGTTTTAATATATTTTCTGCGGCTATTGATTATTAGGCGGATTGTAGGTAATATAATACCTATACTGTTGGAATTATTATCGGGAGGAGATGTGTTTATGACAAAGTTATTCGAAATACTCGGCACGTTTTTTGCAGGTACAACGCTTATTGTTTATATTTGCATATTCTTGGGGAAAATACTGGAAGTTACGCTCTGCACCCTTAGAATAGTGCTCATAAACCGCGGGGAACGCGCGATAGGCGCGCTGCTTGCGCTGGTAGAGATAACGCTTTGGCTAATAATAGCGGGCAACGTGCTTAGCAATTACCAAAGCGACCCATGGAAAATGGTTGCCTACGCGCTTGCGTATTCATTGGGCAACTATGCGGGAAGCTGGCTTGAAGAGCGGCTTGCCTTCGGCCTGTGCTCCATACAGTGCGTTATTATGGATGCGGAAACGGCCGATAAAATAGGCGATGCGCTCCGTGCGCACGGGTTCGGCCTGAGCGAAATGAAGGTGCAGGGCAGGGACGATACCGACAGATACATGCTCATGTCCACCCTGCGCCGCAAGCTTGCGCCCGAGGCCATGGATATAATCAACTCTGTCGCGCCAAACGCGGTGATAACCGTGAGCGATGTTAAAAGCCTGCGCGGCGGATATATGCGCCAAAGCGCGGGCCGCAGGTCAAGAAAGGGGAAATAATGAGCTATTCCGTAAAACTGGCAGCGAGTGAAGATATAGATACGCTCGTTCAGCTGAGGCTGGACTTTTCGGATGCGAACAACGGCCCGCATCCGGAAACATACGAACTGCGCAAAGCCAACCTGAAAAGCTATTTTGAGCGGCATCTTAACCGCGATTGTTATGCCGCCATAGTAGAGCAGGACGGCAAGGCCGTATCCACCGGCATTTTGGGCGTTTACGAAAACCCGCCCAGCCCTTCCCGCCCAAACGGACGCTTTGCAAGCTTGGTCAGCGTTTGGACATATCCGGAATACCGCAAGCAGGGCTACGCGGGCCTTGTTATAGAAATGCTGAAGCTGAAGGCAAGGGAAAACGACGTTGCGTATATAGAGCTTTCCGCAACGCCGATGGGCAGGCCGCTTTATGAAAAGCTGGGCTTTAAGGCGCGCCAAACCGAAAACACAGAGATGAGATATACGTTCAAATAGCATAAAAAAGCACCGTACTGCGCCCCGTATGCGGGCGCGGTTTTTATATTGTGCTTTTCCTATACGGTAAGCATGATGTATAATACCATCAGGTGATAAGAGCACATAAGCCCTAAAGGTTTGCTTTGGGTCTTTGAGTTTTAGAAGCCAAAGAGTATGGCAGAGCAAGGAGGACGAATGCAGGAATACTGGAGGTCTTTCAAATGAGGACGACACAGCTATGCCGTGCTATTTGGCTCCTAAAACCTTATGTGTCCTTATCAACTGATGGTAAAATAAGTTTATGCGAAATTATGGAGGTATTACCATGAGCGAATGTATGCTTGCAACGCAGAGCGATGCGCCGGTGCGCCTTGCCGCGGCATCGCCGGAAATAGTATTGGGCGACCCCAAGGCCAACGCTGCCGCCGCAATAAACGCCATACGCCGCGCCGAAAAGGCGGAGGCGGACTATCTTGTGCTGCCGGAGCTTTTCCTTTGCGGGGCAACGCTTGGCTCCCTTATGGAGCATCCGCTCATGCTCAACGCCTGCCGCGAAGCGCTTGGCGCCGTGGCGGAGGCCACTAAGCATACCCAGCTTTTTGTGAGCATTGGCCTGCCGTACATGGTGGATGGCCGCGTGCGCAGCTGCATAGCGCTGCTAAGGGGCGGCAGGATATATGCCGTTATACCCGCTTCCCGCGGCGCTGCGAACCCGTTCGGATTTGCGCCTTCAGTTCCGCGCGGGGCGGCTTCCATGTCCACACTAACGCCCATACCGCGCCTGAGCGTGGGCTTCGCGGGGCAGATATTTGCCAAGGGAGAGCCGAGGGAGGGGCACATAATGCTGCTTTCCGGCGCAATAAACGCCACGGCAAAAAGCTACGGCACGGTCAGGAGCAGCCTTGCCGCATACAGCGCGCGCACGGGCATGGCCGCCGCAATGGCGCTGCCCTCCCGCGGGGAAAGCACAACGGCGTTTGTGTTCGATGGATACTGCGCAATAGCAGCAAACGGCGAAATACTGGCCGAAACAGAACCCCTTTCGCGCGATGCGTTCGTTTATGCGGACGTGTGCATAGATAAGCTGAGCGCCTTTGAACCGTTTACCGATGCGGAGGAGGAAGGCTACATTTCAAGTGACCCTGCTAAGGCTCAGGCGCAGCTCAGGCGGCTTTTTGCGCTGCAAAGGGCGGCGCTTGTGCGCAGGGCGGAGCATATTCATGCAAAGGGCTTTGTTATAGGCGTAAGCGGTGGGCTGGACAGCGCGCTTGCGCTGCTGGTGGCGTGCGCGGCGGCGGACGAAATGGGCATAGGCCGCGGCATGATAACGGGCGTATCCATGCCGGGGTTCGGCACAACGAGCCGCACCAAGAACAACAGCCGCGCCCTTGTTGAGGCGCTTGGCTGCAAATACAGGGAAATATCCGTTGCGGCGGCCTGCCGCGAGCATTTTGCAAACATAGGCCACGATGAAAGCAACCACAACTCCGTTTACGAAAACGCACAGGCGCGCGAACGCACCAAGATACTGCTTTCCATCGCCAATGAAGAAGGGCTGCTGGACGTAGGCACGGGCGACCTGAGCGAGGCTGCGCTGGGCTGGACCACATTCGGCGGGGATCATTTGGCGCAATACGGCGTTAATGCATCGGTACCAAAGACTATAATACGCCGCGTGGTGGCGGCGGTGGGCGCGGACTTCGGCGCGGATGCGGACGCAATACTGCGCGATATTCTGGCCACGCCCGTAAGTCCGGAGCTTCTGCCCGCAAACGGCGGGGAGATAAGCCAAAAGACGGAGGAGTTGGTGGGCAGCTATGAGCTGCACGATCTGTTCTTATACTATTTCCTTAAAGGCAAGGGGCCGAAGGAGCTTTACGACATTGCCCTCGGTACGCTGGACTTTGGGGAGGAGGAAGTGTACCGCACGCTCGGCATATTCCTGAGGAGGTTCTTCTCCCAGCAGTTCAAGCGCAACTGCGCGCCGGAAGCGCCGCTTGTATGCCTATCGATAGCGCCAAGCGTATGGAACATGCCAAGCGACATGGCAAGCGCGGCGTTCATGGCGGAATACGAGCGGATAAAGAGAAGGCAAAGCTGACGCGATGGACATTATTGACGACCTTCAGCGGGACGGGCTTGTTATAGTGCGCTCCGATTCCCGCTTTGCATACGGGCATGACGCGGTGCTGCTGACGGACTTTGTGCGCGCGCACGCGGGGGAGCGGTACTTGGACATTGGCACGGGTACGGGCATACTGGCGATACTTACATACGCCAAATGCGGCGTAAACTTCGTTGCGGCGGACATTGACGGCGAATGCGTGCGCATGGCTAAGCGGAGCGTGGAGCTGAACAAGCTTGAAGAGCACATAAGCGTTGAACTATGCGACGCGCGGACGCTTACGGAAGCGGAGTTCGGCCGGTTCGACGGGGCGGTGTGCAACCCGCCGTATTTTTCCGGCGGCACAAAAAGCCCCAACCAAAGCCGCGCAACAAGCGCGTTTGACGATACGCTGAATATATACGAAGCGGCGCAGTGCGCAAAGCGCGTTGTTAAGCAGGGCGGGCGGTTTTTTGTATGCTACCCCGCCAAATACATTCAGCAGCTTTGCACGGCGATGCAGCAGGCGGATTTTGCCGTAAAGCGGCTTTGCCTTGTGCAGTCCCGCGCGGATAAGGCGCCGTATCTGGCGCTGGCGGAGGGGCGAAAGGGCGGCGGTGCGGGAACGGAGCTGAGCCGTATTATACTGGAGGAACAGCAATGAGCGATATTGAAACAACGGTGCAGCTTGAACCCATGCTGTACCTTTGCGCAACGCCGATAGGCAACCTTGCGGACATTACGCTGCGCACGATAGACACGCTGAAGGGCGTGAGCGCCGTATACTGCGAGGATACGCGAAGAACGCGGGAGTTGATGACGCATCTTGGGATAAAAAAGCCGCTTATCGCCTGCCATGAGCATAACGAAAGACAGCGCGCGGAGGAGATTGCCGCTCGCGTGCTTTCGGGCGAGGCGATAGCCTTTGTGAGCGACGCGGGGATGCCCGGCATAAGCGACCCGGGTGAAGCGTTGGTTGCCGCCTGCATTGCATCGGGCGCTAAATACACCGTGCTGCCCGGGGCAAGCGCGCCGCTTACGGCGCTGGTGATGAGCGGACTGCCCACAAAAAACGCCTGCTTCGTGGGCTTTTTGCCGCGGGACGGTAAACCTAGGCGCGAGGCCATAGCCGAAGTGGGCACGCACAAGGGCACGCTGATATTCTATGAAAGCCCCCTGCGCATAGCATCAACGGCGAAGGAGCTTGCCGCCATGCTTGGGGATAGGCAATGCGCACTGGTGCGGGAGCTGACAAAGAAATTCGAGCAGGTGGTGCGCTGCACGCTGAGCGAGCTTGCCGATATGTATGCCGATACGCCGCCCAAGGGCGAATGCGTAATGGTAGTTGCGGGGGCAGCGGAGCAGGGCGAAAACGCCGCCGCAAGGGCGGAGGACATGGCGCGGGAGCTTATTGAGCGCGGGGTGAGCGTTAAGGACGCGGCGAAGCAGATAAGCGCCCTGTGCGACATTGCACGCAACGAAGCATATGCATTGGTCAGCCGAATACGGGACGGGGAGGAATGAGCAAATGGCATATTCCGGAGACATGATAGTGAACCTGACCACGCTTGACTATTCATTTGCGCTTGAGGACGGGGTCAAGCTGAAGCGGGCTTTTCCTGCGGACAAGTCAAGGATACTTGAGTTCGTTGGCAAGCATTTCAGCCGGAATTGGGTGAACGAAACCGAATACGCGCTGATGCAGAACCCGCCGTGCTGCTTCATAGCAACGCGGGAAGGGGAGCTGATAGGCTTCGCCTGCTATGACGCGAGTGCGAAGGGCTTCTTCGGCCCGACGGGACTGAGCGAAACGGAACGCGGGCACGGCACGGGCAGGGCGCTGCTTATGCGCACGCTTGCCGCCATGCGGGAGGCGGGCTACGGCTACGCCATAATAGGCTGGGTAGGCGACGCGGCAGGATTCTATGAAAAATGCGCCGGCGCGCGCTACATTGAAGGCGGGGAGCCGCAGAACAGCGTATATTCCCGCTTTATATTCATGAAATAAAAGCTAAGGAGATAAATGATATGCAGGACACTGTGAAGCAATACAAGGCCATATTGGCAAAGCGCAACGCACTCGGTCACGCGATGGGCGTGCTGAGCTACGACAGCGAAACCGCAATGCCCAAAAACGGCGCGCCGCACATGGCGGAGACCATGGCGGTGCTGAGCGAGGAAAGCTACAAATTGCAGGTGAACGACGAGGTGCGCGCCCTGCTTGAAAAGCTGAACGCCAACAGCGAAAGCCTGGACGAGATAACGCGGCGAGAGGTAGAGGAGGAGCTGAAGCAGCTCAAGAAGCTTGAAAACGTGCCTATGGAGGAATACGCGGCGTATTCGCGGCTGATAAGCGAAGCGAGCGTTAAATGGCGCGAGGCTAAGCAGACCAACGATTATCCGCTTTTTAAGCCCTATCTTGAAAGGATAATAGCCGTGCAGAAGTCCCTTATGGCGCACATGTACCCCGATAAGGACACATACGACGCGCTGCTGGAGGAGTTCTGTGAAGGCCTTAGCGTTGAGATACTGGACCCCTTCTTTGCAAACGTAAAGGCGAAGCTTGTGCCGGTGATACACGCCGTTTGCGAATCCGGCAATCAGGCGGACGATTCTCTTCTGCATAAGTCCTTCCCCATAGAGGGGCAGCGCAAACTGTCCGAATTTGTTATGGATTTCCTCGGCATAGACCGCAACAGCTGCGTTATAGGGGAGGTGGAGCATCCCTTTACCACCAATTTCAATAAGCACGATGTGCGCCTTACCACGCATTATCATGAGGACGACGTGCTTTCAAACATGTTCAGCGTTGCGCACGAGGGCGGGCATTGCCTGTATGAGCTGAACATGGGCGATGAGCTTATAGGCTCTCCCCTTTCCGGCGGGGCCACGATGACGCTGCACGAAAGCCAATCCCGCCTGTTTGAGAACATGATTTGCCGCAGCCGCGAATTTATAGCCCTGCTTTATCCCAAGATGAAGGAGATATTCCCCGAGCAGATGGCGGGCATAAGCGAAGAGACGCTCTACCGCGCGGCAAACAAGTCCATGCCCAGCCTTATCCGCACGGAGGCGGACGAGCTGACATACCCGCTGCACATAATGGTGCGCTACGAGATAGAGAAAAAGCTTATCGCCGGCACGCTGAGCGTTGATGAGCTTCCAGCGGAATGGAACCGGCTTTATAAGGAATACCTTGGCGTGGACGTGCCGGACGATACGCACGGCGTATTGCAGGACAGCCATTGGTCGGGCGGCATGATAGGGTATTTCCCGTCATACTGCGTTGGCAGCGCGTATTCCGCGCAGATATATCACAACATCTCTAAGGAGATGGACATAGGGAAGATAGTTGCCGCGGGCGGCGTGAAGCCCATTGTTGAATGGCTTACGGCGCGGCTGTACCGCTTCGGCAGGCTCAAGCCCACGGCGGAGCTTACGCGGAACGTGCTTTGCGGCGAATTTGACCCCGCGTATTACACGGATTACCTTACGGCAAAGTTTACGGAGCTTTACAGGCTTTGATGCCGCCAAAGGCGCAGGAAAGGAGCCACGCTTGGCACGATTTGTTACGCAGTCCGCCCATGCGGGCGTTACGGCGATAGATAACGCATTTATAATAGACTATATGCCCACCGCGCCCGATGGGGCGGTTAAGGCATACATATACGGGCTGATGGCTGCAAGCCGCGGCGACGCGCCGGACATTGCGGATGCATTGGGCATGGACGACGCTCAACTGAGCGATGCGTTTGCGTATTGGCAGCGGCTGGGCCTGGTGCGCATAGCAAGCGGGGAGCCGCTGATAGTGGAGTTCCTGAAAACCGAATCCATTGCCCCTGCCGAGCGCACGCGGCGCTATGCTTCGCTTATAGAGCGGCTGAGCAAGGCCGTGCCGGGGCGCGTGTTCACGGGGAGCGAGCTGAGCGCGATATGCGACTGGATAGAGGTATTCGGCTTCAGCGAGGAAACGGCGGCGCTTGTGGTTAGCGACTGCGCACGGCGGCGCGGCAGCAAGGTGAAGCTTTGGCAGATGAATGCGGAGGCGAAGAATTGGGCGGACGCAAACGTTTCCACGATAGAGAGCGCGAACGAATACATAGCAAGGCGGGATGAGCGCATTGCGGGCGCGCAGAAGATACTTTCCCGCTGGAAGCTGAGGCGTGCCGCAACGGAGGACGAGCTTGCCCTTTACACCAAATGGAAAGAGGAATGGGGCATGAGCGACGAGGTGATATCCCTTGCCCTTGGGGAGCTGACAAGCGCGGCGCAGCCCAGCTTTAAGTACCTTGACACGGTGCTTACAACCTTCCGCTCAAACGGGGCCATAACGCCGGAGGCCATAGCGACGCTGCGGCGCGAACGGGACGCCAGCCGAGAGCTTGCGCGCATGATGCTTGCCCGTGCGGGCATAAACCGCGCCCCTACAGCCGCCCAGCAGGACGATGCGGACATGTGGCGCACGCGCATGAACATTGCGCCGGAGCTGCTTCTGCTTTGCGCGGAAAGCTGCCGCGCGAGCGACAAGCCCTGGGCCGCCATAAAGCGCACGGTGGAACGCTGGCACGCGCAGGGCATAAGCGACCTTGACTCCGCAAGGCAGGATATTGAGCAGCACTCAAGCTCCGCCGCCAAGAACCGCAGCCGCGGCCGCGCGCTCAGCCACGCCAGCCGCACATATACCGACCAAGACCTCAGCGCCATGGGCGTGGAGCTGCTGGAGTAAGGATAGTAAGAACGGTTAAATGGCCTTAACCTCTTTTACGCACTATCGTCCCCATCGTCCCCTGCGTCCCCAAGGCCCTATTTGTCTACGTTTTTTGAGGGGACGCAAGATTTTATCGTCCCCGAATGGGCTTGCGCATGCGGTGAAATTGCGCTTAGGCGTTGTAGGGGCCGTCATTGGCGGCCCGCCCGTGGACAAGTGAAAGTCGTTTTACACTCCCTCAGTCTATTCGCTGACGCTCATAGCCAGCTCTCCCTGCTACGCAGGGCCACTCTGGTTGGAACAAGGTCGCCTTACTCACTGCCGTTCGTAATTC
>CAVDFM010000065.1:0-4724 GCA_963608365.1 bacterium
GCGCCTTTGCGCTCGGCACATTTGGCGCCGGTATTTATTACAGCCTTGTCAACAGCTATTTCAACTATTATGTTACCGATATTGCCGGCGTGGATTCAAACGTTCTTGGTACCGCCAGCTTTATCGTTCGCCTGCTATTCGTTATCATCACTCCGCTGCTGGGTGTGCTGGTACAAAACGGACATTCACGCCTGGGCAAATACAGGAAGTGGATATTCATAGGCGTTCCCCTTTCCGCGCTGTTTACCATACTTACCTTCACAACGTTTAAGGGAAGCATGGTGTTCCTGGCAGTGTTCTATTCCCTGGCATACACCCTCTCTTCAGGGTTTAGCAGCATTTGCGGCAACGCGCAGATGGCGCTTATGAACGTTATTACCGATGATCCCTCCCAGCAGCGCCGTCTTTCCACCCGCAGGTCCCAGTATCAGGATATATCCAAGATCATATTCTCCGCTACATTCCTGCCGCTGGTGGCTCTGCTCGGCAACGGCAACGATGCGCAGGGCTATCACTGGGCCGCGATAATAATCGCTGTACTGGCGGGCGTTGGCTATCTGTTTACCGCCTGGTCCGGTAAAGAGGGCGATATATATGATACCGGCAAGGAAAGCAAAACCGCCGAAGCCAAGAAAAACAAGCTTACCGGCAAGCAGATGCTTGACTGCGTAATAAAAAATCCGCCCCTCATATGCATGCTGCTGTCCGAAACGCTTAAGTTTACAGCTTACATGATATTCATCTGCTCGTTTGCTTATTACTATCAGTACATACTCTGCGATTTCAGCGCCATAACGCTGACCACCACCATAGCGTCCTTTGTGGCTCTTGCGGCCTCGCTGCTTGGTCCTGCGATAATCAAGAAAATGGGCACGAAGAACGCCGGCATACTGGCCCTGGTCTGCTATGCGGTAGGATGCCTTGGCGTGCGCATACTGCCGCCGAACGTGGTCACTTTCGGAATAGGCTTCTGCATAATCTATTTCGGCATGTCCCTGAACTGCTGCGCAGGTCCTCTGCAGTTTGTCAATTCTTCGCTTTATTACCAGTCTAAGACCGGTCTGGATGCTACGGGCTTCATAATGTCGCTGTACGTATTCCCGATACAGTTGGGCATAGCTCTGTCCTCCGGCATACTTAACTGGCTGCTGGCAGGTATCGGCTACAAGGCCGGCATCACGCTCAGCGCAGCACAGACCGTCGGAATGCAGAATATTATACTGCTCATCCCCGGACTGATGTTCGTTGCCGCCGTAATCGCCAACATTATTTATCCTCTCAGCGAGAAGAAGATGGGCGAAGTGTACGCGCGTCTCCAGGAAACCAAGTAATATCCGTCGGCGGGGGCGTTTTGCTGTAGGAGCGCCCCCGCTCCGTTATAAAATCAACAACAAGGAATCATCTTATGAGCGAGAACAAAACCAAAACCGGACGCATTTCATTTTGGAAGAGCTGTCAGTTTGCCACCGCCTCCCTTGGCGTAGGGTTGGCGTATAGCTTGGCCAATACTTATTTTTTGTATTTCGTGACGGATATCGCCATGATACCTTCGGCCATTATGGGCACAGTCTTCCTTCTTACGCGCATTTTTGACCTGATATGGACGCCTATTACCGCCGGCCTTATTCAAAACACAAAGGCAAAATGCGGCAAATACAGGGCATGGATACTGTATCTTGTTCCTTTTACCGGAATTTTCATAATATTGTGCTTTACGAAAATTACCGGCAGCCCTGTATGGGTGGCGTTTTATTACGGCGTGGCCTATCTGCTTTCCTATGGGCTGCTGGATAAGCCTGCAGGGGCGGTCAAGGCCCTGATGACCCGCATGGCGGCAAACGATCAGGAGAGGATGGTGCTTACATCCCGCACCGCTCAGTTTGAAAACATAGGCAATATAATCTTTTCGGCCGTGGCGCTGCCGCTGGTTGCTCTGTTTGGCGGCGGCAACGAGGCGAAAGGCTTTTTCTGGGTTGCGGTGCTGTTCGCGGCAGCGATAGTCGTTACCTATTACGTTACCGCGGCTACCGCCAAGGAATATGACGTTTACGAGGACGTTAAGCAGAAATCCAAAACTTCCGTCCCCGCGAAGGAACTGGTGAAGGTGCTTGTGCACAATCCGCCGCTGCTGTTCTCAATGGGTATTGAAGTATGCCGCTATCTTGGATTTATGATCTATGTATCCACAATGGCGTATTACTTTAAATATGTTATAGGCGATATGGGCGTTTTGACCATGGTTTCCACCATAAGCACCGCAGTATGCTTCGTTGGCACAATGGTTGCCCCGGCCGTCAGCAAAGCCCTTGGCAAAAAGAACACCAGCATATTGGCCATGTGCCTGTATGCAGCGGGACTGCTGGCCGCCAGATATCTGCTTGTAGGAAACATTGCATTCTTTACCGTTTGCATTTGCATGGTTTACATGGGCCTGGCGCTGCAGACCTGCGTCGGCATAGTTATGTATTCTAAGGCTGCGGATTACTACGAATACAAGACCGGCGTAAAGGCCCACGGCTTCGTAATGTCCGTGTATGTATGGCCCGTTGAGATAGGCATAGCGCTGAGCGTTCCCGTAGTTGGCTGGATACTGAACGCCATAGGTTATGTGCCAAACGCGCCCGTAACTGCAGATATACTTAACGGCCTTCAGAATTTGGTGCTGCTTATCCCGGGGCTGCTGTGCCTGCTGGCTACGGTGCTTTGCATACTGCATCCGCTGAACGATAAGAAGATGGCCTCCATAGACGCTGAATTGGCCAAACGTAAAGAGCGCGGCGAAGAGGAAATATAATCGCACCGCCGCGTAACATAATTCACGAAAGAATACAACATAGGAGGAAAAAACGTGGATTTTGAAAAAATAGCCTATGCCGAAAGGGAAAATACGGCAAATTACAGAAATTATCTGCACCGTCATCCGGAAGTGTCCGGTAAGGAATTTGCAACTATGAAATTTATCGAAGGGGAGCTGGATAAGCTCGGCATCCCCTGGGAAGAGGTACCTGACGCCGGCATAGTGGGCCACATACGCGGCGGCGCCGGAGCGGGCCGCACTTTGCTGCTGAGGGCAGACATAGACGCGCTTCCGCTTACGGAAGACAGCGAGAACCTGACCGGCCCCAAGGCCAACGTAAGCGAGAATCAGGGCGCCTGCCATGCCTGCGGCCACGATGGTCATACCGCAATGCTCCTTACCAGCGCCAAGCTGCTTAATGAACGCAAGGATGAACTAAAGGGAGAAATTCTGCTGTTCTTCGAGCGCGGCGAAGAAGTTGGCTACGCCGTGTTCCCGATGCTGGAATGGCTGCAGAAGCGCTATCCAAATCTGGACGGCTGCTTCGGCATACATGTAAAATCGGACCTGGAGGAAGGCAAAATCTCTGCCCAGCCCGGCGGAGTAATGAGCGGATTTGTGGTTTATGGCGCTACGCTCACCGGTTCCGGCGGCCATAATTCACGCCCGGATAGGTGCAAAAACCCCATAGACTGCTTTAACGCTATCTATTCCGATCTTGCCGGCGTGCGTATGCGCTGCGCCTCGCCTTACGACTTTTTGACAAATGCCATAACCGGCGTGAACAGCGGCACGAAAGACAATATTATCCCCAACAGTCTGTCCTTCTGCGGAATGTCAAGATTTTACAACGCCGAAAAAGCCGGCAAGCCGTTCCGTCATGAACTTGAAACCATTGTCAGCAAGAATGCTGAAATATACGGCTGCCAGTATCGTTTTGATTACTGCATAGGGCCGACTCCCGGCCTTAACAACAATGCGGACATGGCCCGCATAGCTCAGGACGCAATGAAGAAGCACATGAGCGCGGGTACCGTTGTTGCCGGCGAGCCTTGGATGGCCTCGGAAAGCGTTGCATATTATTATCTGCTTTATCCCGGCGTGTTCATATTCCTTGGCACGGAAAATAAGGAACATGGCATGGGCGCCGAGCACCATAACCCGAAGTTTGACCTTAACAGCGGAATACTCTATAAGGGTGTAGCTGCTACGCTGTCTTTCGCTTTTGAGTTCCTCAACGGCGATATCCATGTGGCATTTGAAAAGCCCGACATTACAATAGACGACTTGCGCAAAACGCGCCAGTAACAACACTTTAGCGGAATGTGTCCCTGGAGAGGGACGTAAAAAAATACTACTCTATAACACAAGGAGTAAATATAATGGCTTTACTGCACCTGAACTATCAAAGCCGGTATCTTAACGGAAATACCGATGTTAACGTGGTGCTGCCGGATCTGCCCTTCGGCGCCGAACCGGCGGATTTTTACGGTTCCGGCAAGTTATATCCCGTAGTATATCTGCTTCACGGCACCTTTGGCGACTATTCAGACTGGGTACGCAAGACCCGTATTGAACTATATGCCACAGAGCGCCAGGTGGTCGTGGTCATGCCCAGCGCACAGAACAGCGGCTACTCCAACTGGGAGCGTTTCGGCATAGGGTACTATATGTTCGATTATCTTACAAAAGAACTCATGCCCCTGGTCGAAGGATGGCTTCCCGTATCTTCCAAGAGAGAGGACACTTTTGTGGCCGGCCTTTCCTCCGGCGGCTTTGGGGCCATAAAGTACGGCTTTGCCTATCCCGACAAGTTTGCCGGATTGGCAAGCCTGTCCGCGCCCGCTTACGACGTGGCTAATATGGTTCTTGATCCTGCTTCGCCTGACTATGTGCGGGCCTTTAACGAAATAGAGAATGCAGGCGG
>CAVDFM010000065.1:4734-9084 GCA_963608365.1 bacterium
ATCTGCAATCCCGCATATTCCGTAAGGGAATATGCAAAAGGCAAACAGGATATGAAAGTTTATTTTGCCTGCGGCACCAAAGATTTTCTCATGCCCATGCAGAATGAATTTATACAGATTGCCGAAGAAACGGGCCTTAAAGCGAAGATAGAGACCATCGAAGGATATGGCCATGAATGGCGTTTTTGGGACCTTACGGTGGAACGTGCGCTGGATTACTTTGGCCTTGCCAAAAAATAACTTCTTTGCACTGCTGATCAAGAATAGCAAAAAAGCGGCACCATGCCGCTTTTTTGTTTATCTTATTCCGAAGCTGTTCCGTATTTCGCTCCCCTTCACCCCACCATCACCACTTCCGCGCCGATATTTTCTATGAACGTGCGGTCGTGCTCTACTATCAGCATCGCGGGGCGGTTCTTCTTTATCAGCTCCTCAAGCTGTATGCGGCTGAGTAGGTCTATGTAGTTGAGCGGCTCGTCCCATATGAAAACGTGCGCGCTTTGGCAAAGGCTTGCCGCAAGCAGCACCTTTTTGCGCTGACCGGCGGAGTAGCTCTGCATGTCCTTTTCAAACTGCACGCGCGGGAAGTCCATCTTTCGCAATATGGTCAAAAACAGGCTCAGATCCGCGCCAGCGCGCCTTGCATAGTCCGCTGCCATGCCGCGAAGAAAAGACGTGTCCTGCGGCACATAGGAGGCCGTGACGCCGCTCGGCAGCCTGAGCATACCCGTATAGGGCACATCCGCCGCGCCGTGCATATCGCACCCGGCAAGCCTTGCCGCGGCCTTTATTATGCTTGATTTGCCGCAGCCGTTGCGCCCCGCAAGAGCTATTATTTCGCCCGTTCTCAGTTCAAAGGACAGGTTTTCGAATATCTGCCTTTCGCCGTAGCTCAGGCTCAGTTCCCGCGCCTCTATTATGCGCTGCGCCTGCGTGCCGAGCGTGTGTATTTTCAGCTCCTCGCTGCGCTCTATGTTCCTGAGCAGGGTTTTCTTTTCCTCTATGGCGTTCTGCTGCCGCCGCTCTATGTTTTTGCGCCGCTGCTGCATTTTGCGCGATTGCTCGCCTATGTATGCCCTGCCGCCTTTTATATATTTGTCGCGGTCGGGAATATTGCCTATCTTTTCGCCTTCCACCCTGTCCGCCCATGCCGCGGTGCGCCGCGCGGCCTCCGAAAGGCGGCGTATGTCGCCCATGAGCCTTTCGTTTTCGCCAAGCTCGTAGGCGTCCTGCCGCTGCTTATTTTCCCACCATTGGGAAAAGTTGCCCTTAGTAACGGTTATATCCGCGCGGTTGATGGAAAGTATATGGTCAACGCAGCCGTCGAGAAATGCGCGGTCGTGGCTGACGAGTATGAAGCCCTTCTTCGCGTTCAGATACTCCGCCACCTGCGCGCGGCCCTCCGCGTCAAGATGGTTTGTAGGCTCGTCTATGAGCAGAAAGCTGTTGCGCCTGAGGAACATTCCGGCAAGCATAAGCTTGGTCCGCTCGCCGTGGCTCAGCGTGTTAAAAGGGCGGTACAGCACGCCCGCATCCACGTTCAGGCGGTTTATTTCGCGCAGTATCTCCCACTCCTCCGCATCGGGGCAAACGGAGGCTATGCAGTCCATGGCAAACGCGTCCGGCTCCGCCACTTCAAATGGGAAATAATCGAACTCCACGCTTGAGGCTATGCTGCCGCGGTAGTCGTATTCCCCCATGAGCAGCTTCAAAAACGTGGTCTTGCCGCGCCCGTTGCGCCCAACAAAGCCCAGCTTCCAGTCCGTATCTATAACAAAGGATACGTTTTCAAATATATTGTCGTAACTGCCATCGTAGCAGAACGTTAATGAGTTTACGGAAATTTGAGACATAAAAAATCCTCCTTCTTCCGGCGAAAAGCACGGCTTACGGGAGGGTACGGCGGCGCAAAGCGGCCCCGTGGGCATAAAAATACCCCAAGGCTGAAGCAAGGCTTACGCACGCATATTTCCGCAAAAAAGAACGCACCCATCCGCGCCGCCGGTTTACGCCGAACAGCAAACGGTTAAATCAATACGTTTTTATAATGCGAAAATCAGTTGCGCATCCTTTCATCTCCTTCGGGTGATATTGGGTTTATTGTAAGTTAAGTTTAACCTCGTGTCAAGCGGAAGGAAGCTTGGTCACGTTTACCCATTCGCTGCCGGGGGTGAACGCGGCAAGCTCATCGCAGGTCAGCTCTATTGCGCTGTTGCCGCTGCCGCAGGCCGGAAAAACGGTTTCAAACCGCCTGAGCGACTCATCAAGATATACCTTCACGCCTTCCGGCAGCGCAAACGGGCATACTCCGCCCACGGCGTGGCCCGTCATGGCAAGCGCTTCATCCGCGGTGAGCATCTTCGCCTTGAAGCCGAACGTGGCCTTAAAGCGGGGGTTATCCACCTTCACGTCGCCAGCCATGACAATTATCATGCAGCCTTCGCCCATGTGGAAGGAGAGGGACTTGGCTATGCGCGCGCCTTCAACGCCAAGCGCCTGCGCCGCCAGCTCCACCGTTGCGCTTGAATGGTCAAGCTCCATCACCCTGTCCGCCGCGCCGAAGCGGGCAAGGTATTCCTTTACTTTTGCTATTGATGACATAATTTCACCTCAGTCCACGTCGTAGAATACTTCCTTGGGCCTTTCGTCCAGCTGGAAGGGGTTGCGCATAATGCTCTTGAGCGTTTTAAACGCGGTGGAATAATAAAATCCGTCGCAGATGCGCTCGTCGGTAACGGCGGTGTAGCTTATGAAGCGCTTTTCGGCTATCTGCCCATCGGGCTGAATTTCAAGCCTTCTCTGCTTGGGGCCGAAGGAAAGGAACACGGGCACGTTGCCGAAATCATACAGATGATGGAATATGGGCGGTATGCCCAGCGAACCCATGCTGGTTATAAACATGCTGCCGTGGAAGGGGCTTAGATCGGTAAGCTTTTTCGGCAGCAGGCCGAAATAGTCCAGCAGTTTAAGGAACCATACGGCGAATTTGAGGAACAGGCCGGGAATGTGGCTCAAAATCTTTGCGGTATCGTCAAAGCTTGAATCCGATCCGCTGCGGGCAAACTCTATCTCCTTCTGGAAAAGGTTATATATATCCGTAGCGGTGGCATCGTGCTCGGGGCGGATCTTTATTACGGTTTCGGAAGAATCCTTCTTCATTTCGAGCTTTACAGTCAGGTTTATTTCAATATTATTGCGCGCGTAAATCTTCTGCCCCGATATGAAGCGGTTTACCGCCGGCCTTTGGGACAGCGCGCGCACATACGCCGCCACCAGCACATGCATTATGCCGAACCCCGCAAGGCCCTCGTCCCTGCGCTTATGGCGAATGTAGCGCTCTATCTCGTCAATATCAACGGTATCCACAAAAAAGTTAGATGCGCCGTTCCTGTTTACCATTATGTAGCTGGACACCCTGTACAGCGGGTCGAGCGAGCGCAGCAGCCGCCCGTCCTTCCTGTCGCCAAAGCGCCGCTTCCTGTTTTCTGCCATGATTAAAACATCCTCTATAAAATATAAATAATTTCACGGCGTTTCCGCCACTTTGCATTATAAGTTCCCCAGCGCCGTGTGTCAACGATTCGGGGGAAAATTGGGGGAGGAAGCAGACTCCCTTCAGGGCAGGCTGGCGGTAGCACAAACCAAAAGCTGTCCCCGCTGGCGGGGAAAGTGGCTGCGAATGTAATGAGCAGTCGAAAGGGGAACGACTCAAAGCTGCCAAGAATCGCGAGTTGTTCCCCCTCAGTCTCACTTCGTTCGACAGCTCCCCCGCAGGCGGTGGCGCCTTTTGGCACTGTGCGTCGTGTTTATACTGCGCACCCAAAAGGCTCCCTCACCGAGGGAGCTGGAAAACCGAAGGTTTGACTGAGGGAGTGAAATTCAAAGTGAAATCCCGTGTGATATTTCGTGTGATATTTCTCCGCAGGATATTGCAAAAATACCGCAATATCTTGCATTTTTTCCGCAGGATTTTGCGTGCACAGTAAGCCCAAAATAAGCAAAAAGCCCAGAAACTCTGGACTTTTTTATTTGGTGGAGTAACCTGAGCTAAATCCGAACCGAATGCCGCCTCTATTTCTGCAAGGGTAATCGGTTCTGTTCCATCCTGAAAGTTGTAGGTGAATACCATTTTATCATCAAACACGTAGATGGAATTGATGAACGTGTCTATGATTTGCTTCTGGTACTGCGGGTCGTCTGCGCTGCCATACTTGAAACGGTTTATCCAGCCGACTATCTGCTCCTTTGTGTAGCGCGGCTTTGTCATTTGCACCTGCAATATCGATAGCTTGAGTTCTTGGCGCTGTGTTTCTAACTGCTCCAGCCGTTCTTTTGTAGATGCGGTAATGA
>CAVDFM010000065.1:9094-10866 GCA_963608365.1 bacterium
CTGTTGGATGGCGTTGAGCATATTATCGATGGCTTTTTCGCATGCGGCAAGCTGGGAACGCATGGCGGGAAGAGTTGTATCTTCTCTTTCCTGCAATGAAACGATAGCATCTGCTATGCGACTGATTTCATCGTCCCTTAACACGCGCTGTATCGTCATAAGAACCGCAGCGCGCTCTATCCATTGCTTTCTTATGGCTTTGCGTTTACAGCCGAGATGCCGTTTGGCTCCGCCGCATTTATAATAATAGTACATGACGCCTGTGCGGCTTTTGCCGCTTTCGCCCACCATAAGCCGCCCGCAGGTCCCGCAGAACAGTTTTGTGGTCAACAGATATTCTTCTGCTGCCTTCCCTTTGGCAGGTGCTTTCTTGTTTAGCGCCATGCGCTGCTGCGCCCGTTCAAACAAATCTTTATCTATGATTGCAGGAATTCCTTTAGGGATGATTATGCCGCCATAGCGGTATTCGCCGATGTATTTTCTGTTCTTTAGCATTAGGCTGACTCCGCCGATTTTGAACGCCTTACCTTTACTCGTTTTTAGACCGCGTTCGTTCAGCGATGCTGTGATCGCGCTGATGCTCTCACCGGCATCGTAGCGGGTGAATATCTCTTTCACAAGAGGTGCAGTCAATGGGTCAACGGCAAGGATGCCATCAGGTCCGACTATATAACCGAGCGGAATGCCTCCGCCGTTATTTTTGCACTTGAGGGCATTCTCCTTTTGACCACGCCGTATCTTTTGTGAAAGCTCCGCAGAGTAGTATTCGGCATATCCTTCCAGCATTGATTCAAGTATAATGCCCTCCGGACCGTCGGATATGTTCTCCTTAACCGACACTACCTTTACGCCGTTCTTTTTCAGAATGTGCTTGTAGTGTGCGCTGTCGTAACGGTCACGGGAAAAGCGGTCGAGCTTCCATACGAGGACAATCTCAAACAGTTCTTTTGCGCTGTCCTTGATCATGCGCTGAAACTCGGGCCTATCGGCGGTTTTGGCGGATAGGGCTCTGTCGATATAGCTGCGAAGGATTGTGATTCCATTCCTTTCGGCGTACTCGGTACACTCACGTATCTGACCTTCAATGGATTCTTCGCGCTGGTTATCCGATGAATAGCGGGCATAAATTACTGCGTTCATTATTTATTACCATTCCTTTGCGCTGAGAGCGAACATATGCAGTCCGGCTTTGCTCTTAAAGTAGTCGAATTCGACCACTTTGAGGTTGGAATTATACATTATTTCCCACGTGCCGAGAAATTCCAATATGCTCACTCTTTAGCCTCCTTCATCATTTGCTTCAATGCTTCCTTCAGCCGTGCGTTTGCTGACGACTTTGGGTCGAAACACATCTCTATGAACTGTTCCAATTCAGTATTGTCCACGCTTTTACGAATCGGCGCCGCACCGTGCGGGTCATCGGTTCTGCCGAAGATATAATCCATGGAAACATCAAAGAAATCTGCGTATTTCAGCAAAACCGCAGCCGAAGGTTCTGTTTCACCGGTTTCATAGCGGCAAAGGCTGGACTGCGCAATACCCAATGCTTTTGAAAGCCGCTGCTGCGAAAACCGTTCGGGGTTTCAGGGCTCTCCCAGACAGGCTTTTTCGCAAATGTATAAACACTTGCATTGCTTGCCACTCGTGTTTCAATAACACCTCACCCCCGTCCACCTCAGTTAAAACCTTGGTGGGCGGGGGTGCTATCGGGAGCTTGGGTTAGGTTGTGCGGCTTACCAGTAGCGGGGGTACTTGCCGTAGCTTTGCTGATG
>CAVDFM010000066.1:0-417 GCA_963608365.1 bacterium
GCGCAAAGGGCGAGAGCAGTATGGATGGTATCACGCTGAAGGCATATATTACCGGATGCAGCGCATCGCGGAGCTTTGTATGCATACCCAGCAGAGTTCCTATGGTCAAAGCAACGGTTATTGAAATAAGGATAGAAGGTATCATCATGCCTATGGAAGACACGAGATTTACCAGCATGTTTTCCCTGTTTCCATAAAATGCTTTGCCTATGGCCTCCACCTTCGGGAAAAGATAAGCGTTGGCCTTTCCGCTTGCTGTCATGGCCCAGTAAAAGACCACAAGGGCAGCGTAAATCAATATGGTGCTCCAGTATTTCTTAAAAAAAGCCTTTATCTTTCCCATTATACTGCTCTCCTGAAGGATGATGGATTATTTGTCGTTCTCTGCGTAGAAGGCGTCAAGACCGGCGAAGAAGT